>SXVE01000269.1 GCA_005790265.1 Acidobacteriota bacterium
GCGCCGGTCATTCCGGTCGCCGCCGCGCGCAGCACCGAGCGGCGCGTTTCGATGGCGCGGAAACGCCCGAACGCGGCGAGCTGATATTGTCCCTGCGAACCGGCGAAAAAGCCTTCGTTGGTTATCGCCGCTAGAACCTGCGCGCCGTTTCTCACCAAATCGGCGGACATTTCCGGGTACAGATTTTCGTAGCAAATCATCGCGCCGATTTTCACCGTTCCCGCGTTTTTCGTACGCAGATCGAAGGTTTTCGCCGCGTCGCCGAAACTCAGGCGCGGGCGCGTGCCGATGGGAATCATCAAATCGGCGACAAGCGGAAAGCGGTCGGAAAAGGGAACGAATTCGAGAAACGGCATCAACCGGCGTTTCAGATACATCGCCGACAAATCAATCGGCAGTTTCCCGTTTTCAATTTCGGCAGGCTGAAACAGCGCGGCGGCGTTGAAAAATTCCTGGTAGCGATTCTGCGCGACGAGCAGCGGCGGGCGCGGTTCGTCTTGAGCGTAGTTTTTCGTTTCGATCAAACCGGTTAAAACCGGCGCGTTCCATTTTTTTATTTGTTTGGCGAGATGATTGTTCGCCGCTTCATTTTCCGAAAGAATAAACGGCACGGCGACTTCGTTCCACAAAATCAAATCGGGCGCGGCACTGTTTTTCAACCGTTTGTCGGTCAGCGCGAGCTGTTTGCCGAAAATATTCGGCAGATTTCTCGGCGAATAATCGCCGAGCGGCGAAACGTTCGGCTGGACGGCTAAAACCGTGATTTCCTTTTCCAACGGCTGCGGCTTGAAAAAAACGAACGCCGCGTAACCGAGCGGCAGCGCGAACAAAATCAACGTAGAAATCGCTTCCGGCGCGACGCGCGACAATTTTCGCCGGGTAAAATTCGGCATTACCGCCGCCGTTTCGCGAAGTTTTTCAAAAAGCAGATAAACGGCGACGTTGACCGCGACGAGCCAGAAAGTCACGCCTTCGACGCCCGTGATGTCGGCGTATTGAATCAGCCAGATTAAATCCGCCTGCGTGTAGCCGAGCCGCACCGCGCCGAACGAAAACGCGGTTTGATGATAAATCCATTCCCAAGCCGTCCAGAAAAACGGTAAGGAAACGAGCGCGATGTTCCAATTCAGAAAGCGATGAACGAAATAAAACCAAATGAGCGGAACCGTCCAAACGACCGTTCCCATCAAGGCTGACGCCAAAAAGCCGTAGAGCGACGCGTTGACGACCCACAGCGTAATCATCGAAAAACCGATGCCGACGGCAATCAGCGCGCGTCCCAAAAACGGCAGAAATCTGTCAATTTGCTTTAATTCAAAAAGCAGTGGCACAATCCACGCCCACGCTAAGAATCCGAGCGGCGCAAACGAAAAACACGGCACCGACAAACCGAGCAGCAATCCGCTTAACACGCATAAATACAGCGAGTTGCCGTTTGCCGAGAATTGGTCGAAATCTTTTTCCACTTTACTTTTTGAAATAATTTTTGCTTCTTTTAATTTGAATTTTTCCTTCTATGATTAATAACGCGACGATTTGCAGAAAGCAGGAACATTATTTATTTGTTGAAAAATCTTCTTTTTGTGAAAAAAAATATTCTTAACGCGGGATTTGCTTTGTGTTAAACTTCCGTTCTGATTGCCTCGTATGTCCAGCTCAAATCTGATTTCAGAAGAATTAACGGTAATGCTGCGCGGTTTGAACGCCGAAACGAGCCGCGAAGTGCTCGACGCGCTTTTGCCGTTGGTGTATGACGAGCTGCACCGGCAAGCGCATCGTTATTTGCGCAACGAGCGCCGCGATCATACTTTGCAGACGACGGCTTTGATTAACGAAGCTTATTTGCGTCTGATCGGGCAGAAATCGGTCGAATGGCAGAACCGCGCGCATTTTTTCGCACTCGCGGCGAATATGATGCGGCGGATTTTAGTGGATTACGCGAAAACCAAACATCGCGTCAAACGCGGCGGCGGCGGCGAAGATTTACCGCTCGACGACGCTATTACGGTCGCGGCGGACACGACCAGCGAAGCGGTCAAAATTGATTTAATCGCGCTTGACGCCGCGCTCGATAAACTCGCCGCTAAAGATGAGCGACTGGCGCGCATCGTCGAGCTGCGTTATTTCAGCGGCTTGACAATCGAAGAAACGGCGGAAGTTTTGAAAATCTCGGCGATGACCGTCAAACGCGATTGGAACGTCGCCAAAGCGTGGCTGCACAAGGAAATCAATTAGATTCTGGATTTTAGATTTTAGATTTTGGATTGAAAATCGCTGCCCGCAAAAGTTTCTATTTTCAATCGTTCGGGCATAAAATCCTAGAACCAAAATCTAAAATCCAAAATCCAAAATCGTTTATGTCCGATTCTCATTGGGAAAAAGTCAAAGATGTATTTCAGACGGCGCTCGAAAAACCGTCGAGCGCCGAGCGTGAGCGATATTTGAACGAAGCGTGCGGCGCGAACGAAGATTTGCGCGCGGAAGTTGATGCTTTGCTCGCGTCGTTTGATGAAGCCGA
>SXVE01000270.1 GCA_005790265.1 Acidobacteriota bacterium
AGAAGGCTTGGTCGGAAACTTCACTTACGGAAAATATATCAGTAAAAATCTGCGTTTCGGCGAGTACGAATTGCAGTTTCACACGCGCACGGGCGAAGACGCGCAGGTTGCCGCTTACGGCGAAACTCTCGGTCGCGCGCTCGAATTTTACACGCGCAAATACGGCGCGCCGGACAGCGGAAAACGTTTGATCGTCGCTCAGATTGATGACGAAAGTCTCGATTTTTACTCGACGCAGGGAATGATTTTTATGGCGAATCGGCTGTTCGAGCAGCCGCGCGAAATTACCGAGGAACGTCTTCAGCGCGAAGCCGCTTTGCAGTGGTGGGGTTTGACGGTCGGTTTGAAATCGTTTGACGACGCGTGGCTTTCGCAGGGTTTGGCGGAATACAGCGCGTTCACTTTGCGCGAAAGCCGTCTGAGCGGCGCGCAGCTCGAAAATCTGCGGCGCGAACTGCTCGAAAAATCCTTGACGTTTGAACAAACCGCGTCGCTCGCCCGCACGCCCGCGAATCTCGACGATCAATCAACTGCGTATCAATATATTATGTACGCTAAAGGCGCATTTATTTTCAAACTTTTGCGCGACACGCTCGGCGAGCAGAAATTCAATCAGCTGATGACGACTTTTCTGCAAAAGTATCGCGGCAAAAACGCTTCGATTGACGATTTTGAAAAGCTAACCTCCGAAGTTGCTGGACAAAATATGCGCTACTTTTTCGCGCGCTGGGTCGAAGGAACGGGCGTGCCGGAATTTACGGCGGATTATTTGATTATCCGCACGCGCGCGGGAAAATTCGTGACGCGCGGCACGATCAAACAAAATTACGACAATCTGCGTCTGCCCGTCGAAATTCAACTGCGTAGCGAAGGCGACGGCGGTTTGAAAACGGTGAAAGTTGACGTCGAAGACGCGACCGCCGACTTTAATATTGAATCAGACGGCAAACCGCTCGCCGTTGTGATTGATCCGAATTACAACATTCTGCGCATCTCGCCCGATCTGCGCATCACGGCGATTGCGCGGCGCGGCATCGAGCAGTTCAAAGAAGGAAATTACGTCGAAGCGCAGCAGCAGTTTGAAGCCGCACTCAAACTCGACCGCTCGAATTCGTGGATTTATTATCATCTCGGACTGTTGTTTTTGGAGCAGCGCAATTACGATCTCGCGATTGATAATTTCAAAGCGACCTTGAGCGGCAGACTCGAACCGAATTGGCTTTCTGTTTGGGCGAATATTAAAATGGGCAACGCTTACGACGCGAAAGGCGACCGAAATCGCGCGTCCGCCGCTTACAAACAGGCGCAGAATCTCGGCGACAATTATGACAACGCTCAGGAAGCCGTAAAAAAATACCAGGCGCAGCCGTTTGACCCGAAAGAAAAACAAACGACGGCGGTTAAATAAATTTCAACTCCACAAAATAAAAAGGTAGCGGAAAACATATTTTCCGCTACCTTTTTTGCTGCCCGTTGCTCGCTTATTCAATCTGTCAAATTAGAAGTTCAAACGCAGTGCAAATTGAATCTGGCGGTTTGTTCCCAAACCGACCGTTCTGCCGACGGTTGCGTTAATCACGCCGAACTGTCCGGCGTTTGTCGCGCTGAACGGCTGTCCGGGCTGAACCTGCGTTGAGCTCGTGCCGAGGCTGTTCGGTAAAACAGCGGGCGGGTTAGCGAAATTCGCGCGGTTAAACAGATTGTAGATTTCCGTGCGGAATTCGATGTTGGCGCGCTCCGTGATGCCGAAGCGTTTTTGAAGCGTCAAATCAAATTGATGAAACGCCGGACCTTTCAGGAAATTGCGCGGCAGATTGCCGTAAGTTCCCGGCGCGGGTGTGGCAAAAGCTGCCGGATTCAAATAACGCAAATTTCCGTCGCCGATGGTGATGAACGGATTGACGCCCGGAATCAAATCAGGTCGGCGCGTCGAACGCGAGGCGTTGCCGCCCGGCGTGTTAATAACGCCGACATAACCGGCGGGCAGCGCGCCGCTCGGCAGCGCAATAACGGTTCCGACCGTGCAGTTGGCGGCGTTTTGACAAACCGCAACTAAATCCGGTCGAGTGATGAATACGTTGATCGGGCTTCCCGCGCGACCGTTGTAAACGCCGCCGACCTGCCAGCCGCCTAAAACAGCGTTGGCAAAACCGTCAAGCGCGTATGCTCTGCCTTCGCCGAACGGCAATTCGTAAAGCGCCGTGATATTTCCGCTATGGCGAATATCGAACGTGTTGTTGCCGAATTCTTCTTCAAAGCTGTACGGATTCTGCGCCGTCTGCGCTTCGTTCGAACCTTGCGTGTTGCCGACCGATTTGCCGTATTGATACTGCGCGTTAATTGTCAAACCTTTCGTAAAACGGCGGTTGACCTGAATTTGCAGCGCGTCGTAACGGTCGCGCCCGCCGCTCGTTTTGTAATCAATTTCGCCGAACGGCGTTAATAATCCGGTCGGGTTAGTGATAACCGTGCCGGTCGCCGCATCGTAGCTTCTGCCGACCGTGTCGAATTCATGCACCGTCACAACGCGGCGAATCTGTCCGGCGCAAACGCCGTTGACGAGCGCCACGCTGCATTCGTTGATAATGCCGACGCCAGCCGGAAGTGCACCGTTCAAACCGATGAGCGCGCTGCCCGGCAAAATGCGGTTGGTGATGCTGCGCAAAAACAAATTGCGTCCCTGCGAGCCAACGTAACCGACGGTCAAAACCGTGTTGCCCGGAAGCTGCTGCTGGACGGAAATGCCGTATTGACCGACGCGTTCGGGAACGCGATAACCGTTGACATCATAAGCGCGCGGCGTAAATCTCGGCGGCGCGCCGCCGATGGCGGAAACGGTTGTCGCCGTTGTTGTGCTCAAACCGTTAGGAAGGGTTGTCGTGTTGCGAAACACGTTGCTTTCAATCGGCTGAATCAAATCTTCGTATTGTCCCGGACCATAATAAAGACCGCCGCCCGCGCGCAGAACGGTTTTGCCTTTTAAGAATTCCGGCGCCCACGTAATTCCAAGACGCGGACCGAAATTGTTGCTCGCCGTTTGGTAAAAAGCCGTGCCGCTTGGTTGAAGTTTGCCGGTCGCCGCATCGAAAACCACGGCGCGGTCGTCTTCTTCGCGGTTGACCGAATAAAACTCGTAGCGCAAACCGTAATTTAACGTGATGTTCGGGCGAATGCGCCATTCGTCCTGTCCGTAACCGATTAAATAATGCTGGCGACCCTGACTCAAACCGGTGAACGGACGTTCAATCGTCGTGATCGGATCGGTTTGCACGTTAAAGTTGCCGGATTGCGACAAATCGCCGATAAACGCTGCCGTCAAATTGCGATTGAGCAAAAAGTCCGTCAAATTGCCGTAGCTGTACGTGATGCCGCCGAGTTGATCGAAATTGACGCGAATCAAGCGAACTTCGCCGCCGAATTTCAGGTTGTGATTGCCGCGCGAAATCGAAAGATTGTCAATAAACGAATAGGTCGAAGGACGAATCGGCTGCGCGCGTCCGTTTCCGGCGGAAGATTGTCTGGTCAAACCGCCCGGCTCGGTAAATCCGGTCGAAGCGCCGCCGTTCACACCGGGACTAACGATATTTCCGGTTAATCGCAGCGAAGTGAGCGACAAATCAAAGCCGCTGAAACCCGAAATCTCCGGAACAACAGTTGAAAGCGAAGTCGGCGCGCGGTTGATGCCGAATTTCGTTTCGTTGATCATCGAAGTGCCGTAAACCTGCGTTAATGACGCGACGAAATTGTCCGGCGTTTGTTTAGCGGAAACAAAGCGTCCGCTCGCGCCGTCGGGCGAAAGCAGATTGCCGTTGCTGCGCTGATAACGACCGTAAAAGTTGAAATTGTCGCTGATTTTATAATCAATGCGTCCGCTGAACGCGTCTTCGTCGAGCTGCGCCGTGCGATTAATTTGCACGATTTGTCCCGCGTTGCTGACACCACCGGCAGTGAAAAGTTCCGGGCGCGTGCCGACCGGAAAAGAATTAATCACGCCGGTCGCACGAAGCGCGGCGATTCTGGTTAATGCAGCAGTTGCGTCCGTTGCATTAATATTTAATAAGGCGCGCGCTGCTTCACCGCGAGCGTCGGCGGTTCCGTAAAAGTTAATAAAATCGCGCACCGCCGTCGAAGGCGTTGATTCGATAATGTTAAAACCGGCGCGCTGGCGTAAGCCTTCGTATGAGCCGAAAAAGAACAGTCGGTCTTTGACAATCGGACCGCCCAAGCTGCCGCCGAACTGATTCAAACGGAGCGGCGATTTTTCCGCGCCGTCGAAAAAGTTGCGCGCGTCGAGCACGTCGTTGCGAATGTAATAAAACGCCGAACCTTTGAATTGATTGCCGCCCGATTTGCCGATGACGTTGATTTGTCCGCCGGTTCCGGTGCCGTATTCCGCCGGGTAATTCGACGAGTCAACGCGAAATTCCTGAATGTTTTCAATCGAAGTTTGCAGGCGAAACTGCGAACCCTGCACGGTCACGTAACCGGGCGAAGCGTCGAAAATCGCGGTTGATTCGATGCCGTCGAGCTTCGTCTGATTCTGCTGGTTGGCGCGTCCGTTAAAACGCAGATCGGCGAAGCTGCCGGTTCCGGTATTCGTCGCGCCCGGCGCGTTCAAATAAAGCTGCGAATAATTGCGCCCGTTGACCGGAAGCTGTTCGACTTCTTTGGCGGAAATATTGACGCCGAGCCGATTTGAGCTTTGGTCAATCGCCGCCGGTTCGACTTCGCTCGTCGTGATGTCCACGATTGCCGAAACTTCTCCGGCTTCGAGCACTAGGTCGTATTCGCGGCTTTGTCCGGCTCCGATGATGAGCGCGTCGTTCTGCGCGGTTCTAAATCCCTGCAACGCGACCGTGACTCGGTAATTTCCCGGCGGCAGCTGCGGAATTATATATAAACCGTCGGCGTTTGTCGTCGCCGTGCGCTGCGCGCCGGTTTCAGTCGAGACAGTCGTGACGGTTGCGCCTGCGACAATCGCGCCGGTTCCGTCGGTGACGACGCCTTTTAAGTCGGCGTTCGTCTGCGCGAAAACGCTTTGAGCGAGCGCGATGGTAAAAATTATTGTTAATATTTTGGCGAAAAATTTGGATTGCATAATCACTCCTAAAGTGAATTGAAAATAAAATACACGTCGCTCTTTACAGCCATTTTGACCAAACGAGCGCCGTTTTCTTTTTCGGTAAATTGTAAATTTCTGGATGTGCAAGAGGCAGGATAGTTTTAAAAAGTTAAAAAGGAGTGAATTTGCTGTTAAATGAATGTTAACTCTTGTGAGTAACGAAAAATGGAAAGTGGAAAATGGAAAATCAAAGAAAGTCTATCTTCTTCCTTTATTTTTCCATTTTCCACTTTCCATTACTTCAATTTTTCCGCCGCCGCTTCGCCGGTTTCAATCGCGCCTTCCATAAAGCCTTGCCAATCGGCGAGATGTTCGCCCGCGAAAAGAATTTTGCCGTGCGGCTTTTGCAGAATCGGGCGAATGCCGAACCATTGTCCGGGACGATAGAGCGCGTATGCGCCGTCGGTATATTTGTCTCTTTGCCACGCGTAGGAAACGATGTTGCGTGCTAACTTCGGCGCGTTTTCGTTGAAATCAACGAGATCGCCGGTGACGATGCGCATTCTTCGCTCGTCCGATTGCGCCGCCAAAACGTCGGCTTTTTCGCCGACCGCGTAACTCGTCAAAATGCCTTGCGCGCCCGTTTGATTCTGCGTGCTGTGAAAATAAAAATGCGCCGTCGCGTCCGAAACCAGCGAGAAATTCTCGTCTTTCCAGAAACGATTTTCGTAAAGCACGGAATTTTTGCAGATGCGCGCGTAAATTAAACGTTCGGCAGCGTCCGACTGCGCGACGGGCAAAGGCGGATTGAATTTTATTTTGAGCAGTGAATTCGTCGGCACAGTGCAAATCACGGCATCAGCTTTGAAAATTTCCGCTTCGGTTTTAATCGTTACGATGCCTTTTGTTTGATTTATTTCCGTCGCGAGCGTGTTTAATCTGATGTTTTCCGCGCCGATTCTTTTGGCGAATTCCGCGCCGAGCCGCGCGTTTCCGCCGCTCATTTTATAATCCATCTCGTTTTTCTCGCTAGATTCGGCATATTCGGCAAGCGCGGCGAAAGCGGAAACGTGGCGGATTGATTCGCCGAAATCCGTGCTGTCCATCAAATCGCGCAGACGCAAATCTTCGCCCAAAAAACCGATTTTTTCAAGATACGTCCACCAATCGAGCCGGTCGAGCCTGTTTTTTTGCGCGGCGGAAAGTTTCGCGTAA
>SXVE01000271.1 GCA_005790265.1 Acidobacteriota bacterium
AACCAGCCGATTGAATCGGCGCATACGACATATCGCGCCGACCGTTACCGCGCGACGTTTTATTTATCGAAAAACGCGCTGTGAAATTAAAAATTAAAAATTCAAGATTCAAAATTCGAGATTCAGAATTCAAGATGCAGAACAATCTGCCAAATTCGTCATCCGATGCGTCCGCCGCTTCTCCGCATCGCCGCTTCTCCGCATCGCCGCTTCTTCGCGTTTTTTTATTCCTGCTCACCGCTTACTGCTCGCTGTTGACCGCTTTCGCGCAACACGATTTGCAAAAAATCGGTGACGGCGGACACGTCGAAAACTGGCTCATCTCCGACGCGCTTCCGGCGGAAATTGACGCTGGAATGTGGGAAAACTTCAACCGTTTTAACATCGAGAAACTGCCGCAGAAAGACTGGCTCGCGCCGTTCGGCGGCGTTGAACAAATCAAGCCGGTTGCCGGAATTGTCCGCGCGTCTCAAACCGCGTCTGCCGAAAATCCAAACTCCAAAACCCAAACTCCAAACTCCGGCGATGTTCCGCTGCCCGAAGTCGGCGCGGCGTCGGTTACCAAAACTTTCGCCGATGTTGCCGCGATCACTTGGCGCGAAATTTCAGCTGCCGATCAGACGATTGATTTTTATGCACTGTTCGGCGCCAAACAAATCGGCACGGCTTACGCTGCCGCGCGCGTCAATTCGGCGAACGCCGAAAATGTTTATCTCGAAACCGGCGGGTTTCTCGGCGCAATCTGGCTGAACGGCGAAAAAATTTACGACGGTTACTCGCTGAACGCGAAGAAAATCGTTCCGGCGAAATTCAGCAAGGGCGAGAATCGGTTGCTCGTGCGCGCCAGCGGCGTCGCGGGCGATTACTGGCGCAAAAACGGCGGCTGGACGGCGACGCTGCGATTTTGGAAAACCGAAGCGGACGCCGCGAAATCCGCCGAACATCAATCGGGCAATAAAAATGGCACCGTATTTTATCTCGAAGGTTTTCACGTTGATCCGGTTTATCTGCACGATCAGCGCGGTTACGCGCGCATCACTTTGTCAAACACGGCGCAATACGTCAATTCGCTGCGCGCCGATCCGCGTTACGGCGTTTATCTTTCCGAAATTGATTATCTGAAACCGTATCTCGACACGCACCCGGAAAACAGAGAGTTTCTGCGCGAAGCGGTGCGCGCCGGACGAGTCGGAACCGGCGGCGCGTACAATCAATTTAACGAATTGACCATCGGCGGCGAAAGTATCATTCGCAATATTCTGTATGGTCAAGCGATGCACCAAGCGATGCTCGGACGACAAGCGAAATCGCTCGCGCTGTGGGACGTTTTCGGACACGCGCCGCAAATTTCGCAAATCGCGCGCAAATCCGGTTTCAACGGCATCGCGTGGTCGAAGAAAATCGCCGGTTTCGAGCCGTTCTTTAAAGATTACGCGCTCGACGGTTCATCGCTTCTCCATCGCCGCGTTGATTACGCTTATTCGTTTTCCGGTTTCGGCAGCGGCAAAAATTACACGATTGACGATTTTCGGCGCACGACCGAGAGAAAATTCGCCGAAACGAACAGCTTTAATTCGTCGAACGATCTGCGCATTAACGCTGCCGATTTCACGCCGCCGTGGACGAATCTCGCCGGCAACGTCGAAAAATTAGAATCGAATCGCCCGCAGATTCGCGTTACCGGACAAGCGCAGGATTTATATTTCGACGCGCTGAACAAAGAAATCGCCGAAAATAAAGTCAAACCGCCGGTCACGTCGCGCGACAAATTATTTTTTCACGTCGGCGTAATGGCGGCGCGTTCGGACTTAAAAATCGGACAGCGGCTTTCGGAAAATATGACGCTGACGGCGGAGAAATTCGGCGCGATTGCGTATTTGCGCGGAGCGAAATACCCGGATTTAGCGCTCGACAAAGCGTGGCGGCAAATCTTTTTCGGCTCGCACCACGACGCGATTACGGGAACGCCGTCCGATTCCGCGTTTTTGGATCTGGTTCACGGCTACCGCGAAGCGTTTGAATTGTCGAAAGCCGCGCGCGACGATTCGTTGAAATTTATCGCCGCGCAAATTAACACGAATTCAAAATTCAAAATTCAAAATTCAAAATTGCTTCCAATCGTGGTTTTCAATCCGCTGAATTGGACGCGAAATGATGTCGTCAAAGTAAAAGTTGATTTCGGCGAGTTAAACTTCAATTATGACTTAGTTAACGCAAATGGTTCGGTTATTAAGTTTGATTTGGATGAATACCAAGCCGGAAAAACCACCAGAGAAATCGAATTCATCGCAAAAGATGTTCCCTCGCTCGGTTACAAAACTTATTTCTTCAAACCGAATGAAACCGCTCATCTAAAGTTTGGCGGATTGCAACCGCCACCTCATTTGCGATTCATTGAAAACGAATTTTACCGCATCACTATTAATTTAGATAAAGGCGGAGCGATTTCGAGCATTTACGATAAACAAGAAAGTCGAGAAGTTATCAACACATCGAACGAGCATTTTGCTAATGAAATTGCGGTTCTGCGCGAAGAACTGACGAAGAAAAATGTGATTTATCCGGCTTGGGAGTTTTGGACGACCGGCGAACGGAAGTTTTCGACCGAAAAAAAAGCAAAAGTCATTTTTCCGTCATTTGCAAACGGAAGAGAAAACGTCATTGCCATTGAAGGCGAATTGCCGAATCTGCAAAAGTATCGTCAAACGATTTCTCTGCACAAAGGCGTCAAGCGCATTGACTTTAAAACCGAACTCGTTGATTACAAAGGAAAAGACGAGCTTTTCGTCGTTAATTTTCCGCTCAATCTGACCGGCGGCGCACTCGTTACCGAAGATCGTTTCGGCACGGTCGTTCGTAATCAGAGCAAAGGTTTTCTTGATTTTCGGACGAACACCGACAAATTGGTTTCCGGCGCGCCGGTTTACGCCGTTAACAATTGGGCGGAATACGGTTCGACGTTTAATCTCAATTTCGTTGACGCGAGCGGAAAATCCGTTTCGAGCGTGCCTTTGAAGCCGACCGCTTTAGTTCGTCCGCACGGCGAAAATTATGAAAAAACGACCGAAACGATTGTCGCCAATTTAATCAAACGGGGCGTTTCGGTCACGCCGTTTTACGACGATAACGATGCGGCGCGGCGCGCGAAATTGACGATTGAAGATTCGACGATGCCGAAGAAATTAAACGACGACATCGCGTATCACGGTTTTAGAATCGCGCTCGGCGGCGAACGCGAAAATCTTTACTCGGCGCAGATTTTGAAACAAATTTCGGCGGAAACCAAAAGCCGATTTGACGCCAGATTGCGGCGCGACGGGTTCGCTTACCTTTTCGTTTACGATAAAGATGTGCCGAAAGATTGGGCGGCAATGCCGGTTTTGGTAATCGCCGGAAACGTCGAGAAAGCGATTGAGCAAATCGTTAATTCTGACGCATTCAAAGTAGATTTGCCGCTGGAGAGTTTCGCGGCGGAAACGAATCCGAACGCGAAACTGCCGCAAGTGGAAAATTACGGCGTCGCGCTGATTAACAACGGAACGCCCGCTGTTTCTCTGGAAAATCCGAACACGCTGACTTTGTTTTTAACGCACACGGCGATTTTTCCCGGCGTTAATCTGCCGTTTGATTTCGTGCCGGAAAACAAAACGCACGTTTTCAATTACGCGCTTTATCCGCACGCGGGCGATTGGCGCGAAGCCGACACGGTGAAAGTCGGCGAAGATTTCAATAATCCTTTGATCGCCGTCCAAACCGACGTTCACGACGGCGAGTTGCCGAGCGAAAAAAGTTTTCTCTCGATTGATAAAGAAAATGTCATTGTGTCTGCGCTGAAACTCGGCGGAAATCCGCAGGCGAATTTTAGTTCGCCTGCGCCAGAAGCCGAACGTCCTTTAATTCTGCGGTTTTACGAAAGTGAAGGAAAAAAGACGAATCCGCTTTTCACTTTTTTTCAAAGCGGCATTAACGTCGCGAAAACCACGCTTTTGGAAGATCAGCCCGCTGAGGCTTTAACAACTTTTGGCAATCAATTCGGGACGGAAACCAAGGAATTTTCAATTGACACTTTTTTTATCAAACCAATTGTTCCAGCACCGCTAAAGGCACTCTCAAAAACTTCTGAAAATGCAAAGGAAATCGTTCAGCCGGTTTTTTCGCGTTACTGGCTGCATAATTCCGGCGCGGCGCCGATTGGCAATGACGCGGTGAAAGTTTCACTGCGCGCGGTCGAGCAGATGAGCGAGCTTTCGACGTTCGCTTATGACGACA
>SXVE01000272.1 GCA_005790265.1 Acidobacteriota bacterium
ACACGCGAATGGAAATGGAAGGCGATATTATCAACGGCGGCGAAATCGAACATTTTACCGGTTCGGCGTGGATGGATAGAGAATTCGGCACCTGGACGCCGACCGACCGGCAAAAAGGCTGGGATTTGTTTTCAATTCAGCTCGATAACGACTGCGAAATAATGTGCTATCAACTGCGCGACAGCGAAAACGGCGTTTCGCCATTTTCGAGCGGCACATACGTTGATGAAAACGGCGAATTCACGCCGCTTTCGCACGAAGATTTTACGATTGAACCGACCGGATTTTGGAAAAGTCCGCACACCGGCGCGACTTATCCGAGCGGCTGGAAAATCAAAGCGCCGAAATTTTTGCTCGATTTGACGGTCGCGCCGGTCATGGCTGATCAGGAACTCGACACGCGCGGCACGACGATGATCGTTTACTGGGAAGGCGCGTGCGAAGTCAGCGGAAAAGCCGGTGAATTCGATGTTAACGGTCACGCTTATGTCGAATTAGTCGGTTATGATCGCTCGCACGATCAGCCGAATCTCGCTTATTTTTTGATGGGCAACAGTTTTGAGTTTCCGCCGCGCTCGATTTTCGGTTAAAACGTAAATTTAATTTAAGTATAAAAAGAGAGCGCCAACAATTGTTGGCGCTCTCTTTTTTTGATTCAATAAAAGAACTAATTTTTTTTATCAATGACGTCTTTTAATTTCGCCGCCAGTCCCGGATCAACTTCAAGCAGCGCATTGTACTCGGCGGCGGCTAGATCGTCCTTTTTCAAATATTTATAAATCGAACCCAAATTGTAGCGGGCTTTCGCAAAACGAGGACTCAAATCGAGCGACTTTTTGTATGATTCGACCGCTTTGTCAAATTCGCTGTTTGACGTGTAAGCGTTGCCCAAAAGGTAAAATCCGTCCGAATAATCAGGATTGTTTTTGGTAAATTCTTCCAAACCGGCGACCGCTTTCGGGTAATATTTCGCGGCTTCGTCCGGCTTATTGCTTGCCGTGTAAGCAAAGCCGATATAAAAATTCGTTTCTCCGTCGTTCGGCGCAATTTGCAGCGCTTTATTGCACGATGTGATCGCCAGTTGATACTGTTTCAAATCGTTGTGCGCGCGGCACAAATTGGTGTAGGCGAGACTTTGCTCGGGCAGCAGGCTGATCGCTTTTTGCGCCGCGTCAATCGCGTCGCCGTGTTTGTTTGCCAAACTGTAATACCAGCTCAAATCCGTGTAAATTTTGCCGTCGTTCGGAAACATTTTCAGCCCGCGATTGGAAATTTCGATGGCGTCGCTGTATCGGCTTTGAATTCGGTAAATGTCCGCCATTCCGCGATAAACTTCATAAATATTATCTTTCGATGCGAGCGATTGTTTGTAAGCGACGAGCGCTTCCGGATATTTGCGCGCTTTATGATGAGCGTCGGCAATCAGATAATATGCTTCGCCAACGTATTTCGTTCCTTTTTTGATCGCCTCGGCAGCATTCGTCTGCTGACCTTCGGCATCGCCGGTATTCTGCTGGCTGACCGCGATTAAATATTGAATATCGCCGCTTGCCGGATTCAGCTGCGCCGCTTTTTTATACGCCGCCAGAGCTTCTTGATATTTATTCTGCGCGCGGTAAATATCGCCGAGCGCCATCGTCATCGTGATATCGTCGGGCGCGAGCTGCAATCCTTTCTGCGCGTCATCGAGCGCGGCGTCATAATTTTTTTTGTTGTAATTTAAGAACCAGCGAACTTTATATATTTCGAGCGGTTTGTTGTAATTCTGCTCGGCAGCCAAATTTATTTCCGTCAGCGCCTGATCGTATTCGTTCAAATAATAATGCGCGTAGCCTTTCCAAAAATGCGCTTCGGCATAATTCGGCGAAAGCACAACCGCTTCCGCATATTTGTCTATCGCCTGCCGGTAATCTTTGGTTAAAAACGATTTATTTCCTTCCGCCGTCAGTTTTTGCGCTTTGCGTATGTCCTTTTTGTTTTGCGCGCTGTTTTCAACCGGAAAAGCTAAAAATGCGGCGAACAATATGCAAAAAATAATAAATGTAGATAAATTTTTCCGTTTCATCTTCGGCATCTCCTTAAACTATTGAAGAATTATCGGTGCGGTCGGTTTTTTTTCAGCCGGTTTCGTCGGCTGTTTCGGCGCCTGCGTTTGATTTGTCTTCGGCGTGTTTTTGACAGCGACCTGCGAAGGCTGTTTTGGCGTCACAACCGTCGGCGCCGGACGCGACGTTTTCGGCTGTTCGACAATCGTCGCCGATTCCGTCGAATTGGTCGCTCCGGAATTTGATTGATTGCTCAAATTTTCATCAGCGACTTCGGAATTTGAATTGCCAACCGCATTTTCATTTTCCGCGACCGCCGTATTCGCATTCGCATTCGTTTCAAACGCCGCTTCTACCGTCGGCTGCGGTGTCGGAGAAATTTCGATTGTTGGCTGCGGCGTTGGCTTAACCGTTTCGCTGACGCTCGCCGTCGCGTAATTTCTATAAATCAAAAAACTGCCGACCGCACCGACAACTAAAATCAATAACGCGATTGCGCCGCCGATTGCCAGCGATTTGCCGCCGGATTTTTTCGCCGTTTCCGGCGCTGCGCGCGGCACTGAATCAGATTGTTCGCTTCGTCCGAAATTCTCCGCCTCATATTCTTCACGCGCAAAACTTTCCCGCGAAATATCATCCTGAGTGTAATTGCGCGTCGGCGCAAAAGTCATAAACGGGTCGGATTTCTCGTCGCTGTTTATATTGGTGAAAAAATCTGTTTGGGCGGCGGGCAAATCGGAGACGTATTCGCCGTGTTGATCCGCGCCGAATAACGGAACGCTGGCGGGCGCTTCTATTTTTCCTGCGCCGTTTCCTGATTGCGGATTGCCAAAAACGCCGGACGACGAATAATTTCCGTTCCCGTCGCCGCTTTCATTTTTGGCGTCCGGAAAATCGCTCGGCGGAAGCGACGGAAAAGAATTTGAGCCGGCGAGAAAAACTTCAGTCTTTAGATTAGATTGTTTCGGCAAAGAATCTGCGCTCTGTCCGGACGAATTGTTATTCGGCAGAGAATCCATTCGCAGCGTTGCATCGTAATTCGCCCCGTTTGAGGAAGTTCCGTTGTCCGAATCGTTTTTTTTCTGTTGCGGAGAATAATCGTAATTGCCTTGCGCAACTGACGGAATTCCTTTGAGCGATTGAAGGTTAAATGCTTCGGTTTTTTCCTGCGTCGGCGGAAGCGGCTGATTGTGCTGACTGCTCGGCGCGGAAACGGATTGCTCGTTTTGCAGATTAAACGCGACAGTATTGGCGAACATCGCATTTTGAATTTGCGTAAACGCTTCGCGCAGTTCTTTCTGCATTTCGCGCGCCGTCGAAAATCTTTTATCCTGGCTGATTTCCATTCCCTTCAGAATCACAGCGGAAACCGTCACCGGAACTTCAACATTCAAAGTGCTGATTGGAATTACCGGATCGTCCAGTCCGTTAATTAAAGCGTCGGCGCGCGTCAGCGCGTCGGGCGGCACGACATTGGTCAAAAGCTGATACAGAGTCGCCGAAAGCGCGTAAAGATCGCTGCGCGGATTCGTTCCGGTTCCGCGAATCTGCTCCATCGGCGCGTAGTGCGGCGTGTAACCGACAACGCTGCCGGTGCTGCTTCCGCCGCTCATCGGTCTGGTTTCGCCGACGGTATTTTTCGACAAACCGAAGTCAAGCAGAATAATGCTGTTTTCATCGGTCAGTTTCAGATTTTGCGGTTTAATGTCGCGGTGCAAAATCGGCGGTTCGTGCGCGTGCAGATAAGCGAGCGCGTCGAGCAATTGATCAGCCCAGAACAAAACCCAGCTGATCGGAAAAGGTTTCTGCGCCGATTCGAGCCGTTTCGACAAATCATCGCCGGAAATATGCTCCATCACAAGAAACTGCTGATCGTTTTCGACAAAATGATCGCTGACTTTCGGCAGAACGGCGTGACGCAGCCGCGCCAGAGTTTTAGCTTCGCGTTCAAACGCGTTTCCGAGCATTTCGTCATCGGAGAAAAACGTGCGTTTCAGCGCGACGGCGCTGCCCAATCGCTGGTCAACCGCGAGATAAACATCGCCCATTCCTCCTTTTCCGATGAGATGAACGATCAGATAGCGGTTTTGTAATAAAGTATTCGGAGCTAAAGATTTCATTATTACTTCCTGTCAAAAATTGTGTTGTCTAATGTGTATCGGATGAACTATTTCAAGACAATTTTCTTACAAATAGATAGAAACGGCAATTAAACAAAAAAGTTTTAGGTATTTTCAAAACGCGCGCAGCAAAACTTTGCAGAAAACATAATGTTTGTTCATAAGTTTTACCGGCGAAATAAAACGTCGGCTTTCTTTATTGATTGGCGATTAGTTTTTCGTTCGGCAGCATCGCCTTTTGATTTTCGTGCTGCCAGCAACGTCCGCCGCCTTTCACTTTTCGCGAACACGGCGTGCCTTTCTTTGTTTCCGCGCCGCAAAAATAAACCGCCTCAGCTACATTTGGTTGATTTTTCGCCGATTTTGGTTGCGTATTTTGTGTCAAAGCAGGCGGCGCAGCAGATTGTTCCCGTGAAACCGTTGCGGCGTTCGGCAAATTTTGCGCCGCATTGTTGTTTCTCGATTCGATCAAATTTCTCACCGGCGCTTGATTTGCCGATTCTCTGTTCGGCGCGGCGACTTTGGCGACGGCGGCGTCGGCTGAAATTTTCAAGGGCTTCGGATCGTTGCGCAGATAACCGATTAAACCGGCAAAACCGAAAATCGCAAGAATCAATCCGGCGATTCGCGGCAGCCACTCCTGCGTTCTAAAATTCGTTTCGCACAGCTCGCAAAACTTTTCACTCGTCAATAAATTCCAATGAACCCGTTCAATTTTGTCGCTGCAATTTGAGCAGTATTTTGGTTTATAAAACATCATTCCCCGTTTTTTTAGTGTGTAGGATAAAAAATCTGACGTTAACCTTTCGATTTACATACTGCTTGAAAATTGTTCAGGTTAAAACCGATTATAAACCATAAATCAACTAATGTTAAGATATTTTTGAAGCTAAAGCGGATACAACCGCAGCGGCGGCAAACGCGTCTATTTATCATCTCGATTATGTATTATTCAAAGATTCTTCTCGTCGCATTACTTTTATTTTCCGGGTTTTTAAGCGTGTCGGCGCAGGACGACGACATCATCAAAGTTGATTCTTCAATCGTGCGTCTGAACATCGGCGTCGTTGACCCGCGCGGACGCCCGATTACCAATCTCGACCAAGCCAATTTCACGATTTATGAAGACGGCGTAAAGCAAAGCATCGCTCGTTTTGAACCGACGGTCGCGCCGTTCAGCGTCGTGATGATTCTGGATATGAGCGGTTCGACAAAAAGTTTTCGCGAAAATATTCGACTTTCGGCAATTCGCTTTCTCGACGCGCTCGCGCCCGATGATCGTGTCGCCGTCGTTGAATTTTACAAAAAAGTTAACTTATTAAACGATTTCACGAACAATCGAAAAACCATCGCGCATTCGATCAGCGTCGCCAACGGCGCGGGCGAAACGCAGCTTTATAAAGCGATGAATTTAGCGCTCAATAAGCTCGCCAAAGAAGGCAACCGGCGCAAAGCAATCGTCGTTTTAACCGACGGCGTAGACACCGAAGTGCGCAATACCGACCGCGATTTGCTTGGCAAATTAGACGACGCGCAGGTTTTAACGGCGCTCAAACCGGAAACCAACGAAACCTTAAATAAAATTCTCAATCAATCGGACGTGCACGGAATTACGATTTATCCGCTCGCGCTGCCGACCGGCGATCCGGCGAAATTAGCCGATCCGACGCCGCGCCAGATCGCGATGTTTCAGGCGGCGCGCTCGCGGCTGAAAGTGCTTGCCGATCGCACCGGCGGAACGCTCAACACAATCAACCGCCTCGAAGAAATGAGCCGACTTTACGCCGAAGTCGCGGCGGATTTGCGAACGCTTTACACGATTGAATATCAATCGAGCAACAACAAACGCGACGGAAAATGGCGCGAAATAAAAATCGAGGTCAACAATCCCGAGTTAATTTCGCGAACGAGACAAGGTTATTTCGCCAAATAAGTTTTTCCGCAAAGTTTTGATTCGCGCTTGACACCGCCGCGCAAGATTTGTAGTCTTATATTTCGTTTTACGCACCCGTAGCTCAGCTGGATAGAGTACATGACTACGAATCATGGGGTCGCATGTTCGAATCATGCCGGGTGCATTTTCAGTTTCGGTAATAAAGAGTAATCAATTTCGATTACTCTTTTATTTTGGTTCGTGCCGAATCACCAATCATCTTAAATTCGTTTGACGAATCCGTCCGCTGTAATTAATCTTAATTTTGTTTGCAATCGCCGAACATCATTTTGTTCGGCAAAAATCCTCAAATACTAAAGTCTTGAATTAGCGACGTTCAATTTTCCGCTCGACTTGGAATACCTTTCTCAATACGCGTTTTTTATTACTAGAGCAGAAAAACTCTGCCTGCATTTTTTTACAATTAAACTTCTCTACCTCCCGTAAAACGGAGCGGAGAAAAGAGACTTAGATTTGGTTTTTGTGTCCACAAGTCTAGGTCTTTTTAATGCGCGATAATCGAAAATGTTTTCCTGCGAAAAAAATAGAAATTATTTTGGGAACTTTTCGCGCCTGACTTCGTGTAACTTTATACAGGAATAATAGATCCTCCTTAAATTTTAATGGTAAACTCAAGCCTGTCAACGATTTGACGGGCTTTTTCTTGCGCTTTTCACAATGCGTTTCATCATTGATTTGCACGTCGCGCAGTAATACCAGCCAATTTAATTTTGTCGTTCTTTCGTCATAAAAAATGATTTTCGCAAATCGTTTGCTCTTGTTTCGATGAATATGATTTACTGAAACAAAGTTAAAAAGGGGATTTGCAAATGAATATCAACTTAAAACCGGTCGGCGCGCAGGTCGCTGTCGTTTTCGGCGCATCTAGCGGCATCGGTCGTTTGACGGCGCTCGAATTTGCCAAAAAAGGCGCGAAGGTGTGCGTCGCGGCGCGCAGTGAAGACGGCTTGAAATCGCTCGTTGCGGAAATTGAAGCAAGCGGCGGCGATGCTTTTTACGTTACGGCGGACGCGGCGGATTTTGAACAGGTCAAAGCGGTCGCCGATAAAACGGTCGAACGTTACGGACGCCTCGACACTTGGATTCACAGCGCAGGAACTTTTTTGTTTGCGCCGTTTACCGACAGCGACCCGGAAGAATACGAACGTTTGATCAAAGTAAATCTGCTCGGTCAGATTTACGGCGCGAAAGCCGCTTTTCCGTATTTGGAAAAACGCGGCGGCGCGCTGATTCATATTACATCGGTCGAAGCGTGGCGCACGGTTCCGTTCCAATCGGCTTACGGCGCATCGAAACACGGCGTTTACGGATTTATTCAGGCGTTGCGCGTTGAATTCGCCGAAAAGGAAATTCCGGTCGCCGTCACGCAGATTTTGCCCGCCGCGATCAACACGCCGATTTACGACAAAGGACGCAACAAAATGCCGTTCAAACCGCGTCCGGTTCCGCCGATTTATCATCCGCAAATTGTCGTTGACGCGATTCTTTACGCGGCGGAAAATCCGACGAAAGATTTGATTGCGGGCGGCGCGGGCGTCGGCGTGGTCGGCGCGGAAAGATTCTCGCCGCGAATGACCGATTGGATCACGGAAAAAGTCGGCTTTGTCGGTCAAACCTCCGACGTTCCGAGTTCCGGCAATTACGACGGCAGTTTATTTGAACCGATCAGCGGTTTCGATACGGTTGAAGGCAGATTTTCCGACGAGCAGTTTAACCACGATCCGTATAGATTTATCTCAACGCGCCCGAAAACAAGCAACGCTTTGCTCGCAGCGGGCGCAATCATCGGCGGCGCACTCATTTGGAGAACTTTGAAAGGCAGAAAATAAAATATTCTCTGCCATCGAATTCACGTTGAAATCACGCGAATTTTTCGACGGCAATTTTCAAATTTTTGATGCGGCGGTGCAGATGACTGCGGTCAACGCCCATCGCTTCCGCCGCTTTTGAAACGTTGCCGTCGGCTTCCGCCAATTTTCTGGTAATAAATTCGCGCTGATACGCTTCGGTCGCTTCCTTGAACGACGGAAAACGAAAGCTCGACGACGGCGGAATTTCCCCAGACATAAACGGCAGATCGTCGGCGGAAATTTTCTGTTTTTCGTTCATAATGACAATTCGTTCGACCGTATTTTTCAATTCGCGAACATTGCCGAGCCACGCGTAATTTTCCAGCGCTTCGAGCGCACTTCGGCTGAAAGTTTTCGTTTTCTTGCCGTAATTTCCCGAAAATTTGCGATTGTAATATTCGACGAGCGCCGGAACGTCTTCGAGCCGTTCGCGCAGCGGCGGAACCTGAAACGGAATGACGTTTAGGCGGTAAAATAAATCGTGGCGAAATTCCCCGTTTTCGATCAAATCTTCAAGCGGTTTATTGGTCGCGGAAATAACACGCACGTCAACTTTGACCGGCGTGTTGCTGCCGACCGGCTCGAATTTCTGCTCCTCCAAAACTCGCAGCATTTTTGCCTGTACGCGCGGTGCCATATCGCCGATTTCGTCAAGAAAAAGCGTCGCTCCGTCGGCGATTTCAAATTTCCCTTTTTTCGCTTGCAATGCGCCGGAAAACGCGCCTTTCGCGTGCCCGAAAAGTTCCGATTCAACTAATTCTTCGGGAATCGCGGCGGAATTTATTTCGACGAACGCGGCGTTTTTTCGTCTTGACTGCGCGTGAATGGCGCGCGCGACCAGTTCTTTTCCGGTTCCCGATTCGCCTGAAATCAAAACGCGTCCGTCGGTCGGCGCGACGATTGAAATTTGTTTGCGCAAAGCGCGCATCGCCACCGATTCGCCGATCATTTCATATTCGTGATTGAGCTGTTCGGCAAGCCGCGCGTTCGTCCGCTCCAAATCTCGCTGCCGAATCGCGTTTCTCACCGTCAGCACCGTTTTTTCGAGCGAAAGCGGCTTTTCGATAAAATCAAACGCGCCGAGCTTTGTCGCATTCACAGCGGTTTCAATATTCCCGTGACCCGAAATCATCACGACCGCCGCGTCGTTTCCGCCGTCGCGCATTTTTTTCAGAGTCTCCAAACCATCAATCCCCGGCAGCCAAACATCGAGCAAAACGCACGCGAAATTTTTCGTTTCCACCGATTTCAGACAATCTTCGCCCGATTCGACGGTTTCCACTTCAAAACCTTCGTCTTCCAAAACTCCGCGCAAAGTCTCGCGAATTCCCGGTTCATCATCAACGATTAAAATTGAATTAGACATATTTTATGGAACAATCGTTACCGTTCCGAATTGCCGAAAATGTTTATCGAACGAAAAAGCCTGCGAAATTCCGAATTTTTCGCACACGTATTTGCTTGAGCAATCGGTGAAACTCCAGTCTTTATCGGCAAATTTTTGGAATATTTCCCAACTGTAAAAGATATCTTCTTCGGACAAATAATAAATACTCGCCAGCAAACCGTCGAAAAATAATTTGCCGACTTGCAGCGCTTTTTGATTTTCGCCCCGCGCTCGAAGCAAAGTGAGCGTTTCATCAACTATGTAATTTGTGGTGAATAAAGGCTCTTTATTTTCATTCAGCCAATTTTTTGCTATTTCGTAGTCGTCATCATCGGTGACGGCACTCGCAAACCATCCGCCGGAATCCACAAAAATCATTTTTCGCTCGCCTTCCCGTATAAAATTCGGTCGTGATCGCGCCCTGAAAACTTTTCACCCTCGCCTTCCAATGGCAAAGCGGCAATTTCCGCCAGAAGCTCAGCGGGAGATTTTTGTTGTTTCTTATTCTCCGAAACTAAAATAATTATCTCAACCTTTGCGCCTTCGGAAACCTCCAGAGGTTTTTCGGGATGCAAAACGCCGTTTTCGTAAATCGCTGAAATTGTCTTACTCATATTTTTCTGCTCCGACTAATTTGAAACAGGTAATTCTACAATAAATTTCGCGCCTTTCGGAGAATTGTTAACGGCTTTTATTTTGCCGCGATGTTCGGAGACGATTCTTTGCACGATTGCCAAACCCAAACCGGTTCCGCGTCCTTTGGTGGAAAAATACGGCTGAAAAAGTTTTTGCAGATCAATCGGCGCGATGCCTTTGCCGTTGTCGGAAACTTCGGCGACGAGCAAATCGCGCGCGCGGTCGTAAAATGTCTTGACGCGAATTTCTTTATTTTCCGCGGTTTTATCAAACGCTTCGAGCGCGTTTTCGATCAAATTAACGAAAACGCGTTTTAATTGCTCGTCGTCAATCAGCGCGTTCGGTAGTTTTTCCGCGAGCTGCAACTCGATTTTCACGTCGTCGAAACGGTCTTCAAAAAACATTGCGGCTTGTTTGATAATCTCGTTTAGATTGTCGTTTTCGAGCTGCACATTCGGCAGGCGCGCGAAGCGCGAAAACTCGTCAACCATTGATTTGAGAGAGTTTACTTCGCGCAAAATCGTCCGCGTGCTTTCGTCCACGACCGTCTGCATGCGCGGCGTCGAACTGTGAATTTCATCCGCGTTTTCGGTTAAAATCTTTTTAAAGTTTTTGGAAATTCTCTCCGCCGAAAGCTGAATCGGCGTCAAAGGATTTTTAATTTCGTGCGCCATTCGCCGGGCGACTTCCGCCCACGCCGAAGCTCTCTGCGCCGTGATGAGTTCGGACAAATCTTCGATGACGAGCACGACGCCGCTCGTTTCGCCGAAAGTTTTCGGCAGCGCGGTCGCGGTCAAAGCGACCGGCAGATTCGCGCTCGATTCGCCGTTTCCGCCGGATAATGTCGGCTGCAAAACCGTTTGTTCAGCCGCTTGTCCGATGCGTTTCGCGCGATTTAAAAGCCTTTCCAAAATCACTCGGTTTTCTTCGTTGAGCAATTGCATCAGCGGAAAGCCGACGTAATCTGCCGCGCGCAATTTCAAAATATTGATCGCCGCTTTATTAATCGTCGTAATTCGATTTTCCGCGTCAAACGAAATTACGCCGGTTGAAAGCGACTGCAAAACTGTTTCGATATAGCGCCGCCGTTCGCCGAGTTCGGCGGAATTTTCTTCGAGCTTCGCCGACATTTGATTAAACGACGCGACGAGCAGAGCGAGTTCGTCTTCCGCCAGCACTTCGACGCGAAAACCCAGATTTCCCTGTGCGATTTCGTCCGCGCCGACCGCGAGCGCTTTGATCGCCACCGTCAAACCGCGCGCGATATAAAACGCTGTCCAGCTCGACGCGAAAATCAGCAAAAAAGTCAAAACTCCGAGCACCAAAAGCCCGATTTGCCGCACATTTACTTGCTGTTCTTTCAATCTATCGAATTCGGCAAGTGAGTTTTCGACCAGCTGGCTGACGTTTTCCTCCGCCATATAATTCGGCACGATGAACAAAATCCGCCCGTCGGCAAATGCAGCGTAAGCCAAATCGAAACCTTTGCCGTCGCGCAAAACCGCATCGTTCGGATCGAGTCGCGCAAAATACGTTTGCGCCAATTCGCCGCGCAATCTTTCGTCAACCGATTTTTCGTAAACAGCGAATCGTTTTTTGTCGGCGGAAACGATTTCGATGCGCGTCAGATTTCCCGCTTCGGCAATGCGGCGCAAATCTTCGTCCGCGTAATCGCGATTTTCCAGCGATTGAACGAGCATTTGCGCCGTTTCCATAAACTTTTGATGTTGGTCGGCAACCGCTTGAACTTGCACATCGCCCGCCGCGCGCACGACTCTTTTCGGAATTTCCGAAAACCAATTCTCCAGCGCGCGGTTCATAAAAAGATACGAAAAACCCGCCATCGCGATAATCGGCAAAAGACTGATCGCGAAAAAATAAAGCCACAGACGCGTTTTGAATTTCGCGCCGAGTTCGAGCGCCCGGCGTTCGCGCGCTAATTTAATTAAATTGCGCAGCAGAATAAAACCGAAAATGACGAACGCAATGAAATTAAGCGACGAAAGAGCATATAAAAGCAGCGTGTCGGAAGCCGAATCAACCGAAAAGTTTTTCCATAAATTGGAAGTTTGCAGTAAAATCAAAAACGACAGGGAAAAAAGCACAAAAGCGCCCAAAACATAAAGCGGAGCGCGTCGTTTTGATTGTGATTTCTGCTTTTCCACAAATGTCAGTTTAACACGGTTCGGCGCTTTTTCAGATTTTTCAAAAGTTAAGGCTTATTTCCCGCGCCGAACAATTCCGCTAATCTTTATGCAAAAAAATTCACCGTTTTTTAGCGAAGCCGGACGCCTCAGAAGCGGTTGGCGGTTTTCAATTTTTCTGCTTGCTTATTTTGTTTTGACTTTGGTTTTTGGACTCGGCGCGGTAAGTGCAATGTCAAAATTGCCCGTCGGATTTTCGCCGGACAGTTTGCTCGCGCTCGTCGTGCCGTTCGCCGTTTTCAGCGTGATTGGCATTTTGCTCGGCTGGTTTTTCGGCAAAACGTTTGAAGATTTGCCGTTTCGCGCGCTCGGCTGCTCGCTGACGAAAAATTGGTTGAAGGATTTAATTCTCGGTTTAATAATCGGTGCAATTTCATTCGGTTTTGCCACGCTCGTCGCTGCGATTTTCGGCGGTTTGCGGTTTGAATTCAACCAGAATTCCGGCGCGGCGGCAATCGCTTTAACGCTTGCAGCGACGCTTTTGATTTTCACGTTCGGCGCGATCAGCGAAGAAGTTTTGTTTCGCGGTTATCTGCTGCAAACGATGTCGCGGGCGCGTCTTTTCTGGTTCGGCGCGCTGGCGACTTCGGTTTTGTTCGCTTCGGGACACGCCAACAATCCGAACGCAACCGTTTTTTCGTGGGCGAATACTTTTCTGGCGGGAATTTGGCTCGCCGTCGCTTATTGGAAAACCAGAACTTTGTGGTTTCCGTTCGCCGTTCATCTGGCGTGGAATTGGATTCAGGGCGCGTTTTTCGGCATCAGCGTCAGCGGTTTGTCCGAATTGGCATCAGCGCCGATTTTCAAACCTTTGGACACGACGGAAACATTTTTCACCGGCGGCGTTTATGGCATCGAAGGCGGTTTTGCCTGCACGCTCGCGCTCATTTTCTCGACGATTGCGATTTATTTTAT
>SXVE01000025.1 GCA_005790265.1 Acidobacteriota bacterium
ATCGCTATCGGAACCGGAACGGACGTCGCTATTGAGGCGAGCGACATTACGCTGATCAAAGGCGATTTAAGCGGCGTCGTCACGGCAATCTCTTTGTCGAAAGCGACTATCCGCTCGGTCAAACAAAATCTGTTCTGGGCGTTTATCTACAATGTTATCGGAATTCCCGTTGCCGCCGGATTGCTTTACCCGGTTTTCGGAATACTGCTGTCGCCAATCTTAGCGAGTGTGGCGATGAGCCTCTCGAGCGTTTCGGTGGTTGCAAATAGTTTGAGACTGCGCTCATTTAAGGCAAGCGCATAAAGAGGAAGGTTATATTTATGGATGCGACAGAAATTTTTGTTATGATTGGCGGCGCCGCGTTAATCGCTTTCGTTTTGTGGTACTTTTTCGGCGAGCGCGAACAGGTCGCCGCTCAAACTAATGAATCAGGTTTGCAAGAAGTGAAAGTCATCGTCAAAGGCGGCTACTCGCCCGACGTGATTGTGGTTAAAAAGAATATGCCGGTGCGGCTGAGTTTTTACCGCGATGAAACTTCTTCGTGCAGCGAACAGGTGGTTTTCGGCGATTTCGGTATTGTTCGTGATCTGCCGGCATTCAAAACCACAGCCGTGGAATTTACGCCGGATAAAACAGGTGTGTACACGTTTGCGTGCGGAATGAATATGCTGCGCGGCAAACTGATCGTGCAATAAGCTATTTAATAGTTAAACATTAATTTATTTTTAAGGATTTGCAGTGAATAAAAGAAACGCGAAAATTCTGCTTGCCGACGACGACGATTCCCTGCGCCGCGTGCTTGAATTTCAGCTTCAGGAAGCAGGATTTTCCGTTTTTGTAGCAAGAAATGGCGCGGAGGCTTTTGAAATTTTCTCGAACGAGGAAATTGACTGCCTGATCACTGATTGGCGGATGCCGCAGATGTCGGGACTCGATCTGCTGCAACGAGTCAATGCGGCAAGCAGCGAAACGCCCGTCGTCGTCATTACGGCTTTCGGTGATGTCGAAACCGCGGTTGGGGCAATGCGCGCCGGAGCTTTCGATTTTATCAGCAAGCCTTTTAATCGTGACGCGATTCTTCTAACCATTGAAAAAGCCTTGAAGTTCGGACGAGTGGCGGCAGATAATCGGCGGCTGCGTCGTCTCGCTCATGAAAGTTTTGCCGTCGCCAATATTGTCGGCACGTCGAAAGAAATAAAAAAGGTAATCAGCGAAATTGAACGCGTCGCCGACACGAATGTGACGGTTTTAATCGAAGGAGAATCCGGAACCGGTAAAGAACTTGTTGCTAAAGGCATTCATTTTTCAGGAAAGAGAAATGACAAACCGTTTGTTGCAATAAACTGTGCGGCAATTCCAGAGAATCTCATTGAAGCCGAGCTTTTCGGGTATAAAAAAGGAGCTTTTACGGGCGCCACGACTGAATCGAAAGGGAAATTTGAAGAGGCGGACGGAGGAACGCTGTTTCTCGACGAAATTAGCGCGATGCCGCCAGCGCTGCAATCGAGATTGCTGCGAGTGCTTCAGGAACACGAAATAACCCGGCTCGGCGAAAATGCTGTGCGCAAGGTAAACGTCCGCATTATTGCAGCTACCAATGAAAACCTGGCTGAATTAATCAGTCACAATGAATTCCGGGAGGATTTATACTACCGATTGGCGGTCGTGCCGATAAAACTGCCTGCTCTCCGGCAGCGACGACAGGATATCCCTCTGCTTGTCGAGCATTTTCTGCAAAAATCAGCCGCCAAACATGAAGTTAAATTGCCGAAAATCGAGCGCGACGTTTTTCGCTCATTTGAAAAATACTCGTGGCGGGGCAACATCAGAGAACTTGAAAATGTAATCGAAAGAATGGTCGTCTTAGCCGACAGCGATTCATTAACGCTTCTCGACGTTCCGGAAAGCATTCGGGAGTTTCAATTCGTTTCCGGAGAGCTGTGGTTTTCGCTGCCCGACGAACCGATTAAGCTCGAGTCAGTCGAGTGCGAGATTATTCGTCAGGCGCTCGGTCGTTTTAACAGAAATCAGTCGCAAACGGCTCGGTATTTAGGCATTACTCGCAGCGCGCTGATTTACCGAATGCAAAAATATGGCTTGGAATAATTCTTTAGCAGCGGACAAAAAACACTTAACTCCGGAAGCGTTTTTTACCTCATCTCCACGACGCAGCATTTCCGTCCTGCTCGTGATCGGGGCGGCGATCGTTCTGGTAACGCTTTTGCATTTCTTGACGCCGGTTGATCAAGTTGTCTGGCACGAAATCTACCAGCGCCTCTATTACATCCCGATTATTTCCGCCGCGCTTCTTTTCGGTTTGCGAGGAGGATTAGCCGCTTCGATTTTCACCAGCATTGTTTATACGCCGCATATATTTTTGCACTGGCAGCACGGGCATTTCGATTACTCGATCAATCAATATGCGGAGGTCGTCATTTTTAACGTTGTCGGCGGCGTTATGGGAGCGCTCGGTGACAGGCTCAAACAAGCCCGCATTCGTGCCGAGCGAAGTGCCGCCGAACGTCAGAGAGCTTATGAAGAGCTGCAAAAAACGTTCGAGCAGTTGCTGCAAGCCGAAAAACTTTCTTCTTTGGGCGAGCTTTCTGCCGGAATAGTTCACGAAGTACGCAATCCTTTGGGCGCGATCAGAGGAGCGATTGATATTTTAGAAGACGAACTAAAACCTGACAGCCCTCGTCGGGAATTTTCCGATCTGGCAAAAAAAGAGATTGAAAGACTCGACAAATTGGTCGGCGAATTTCTGCGTTTTGCCCGCCCGTCTAAATTGGCGACAGCGCCTGCCAATCTCAATGAAATCGTCGCATCTGTCATCGCGTTAATTGAAAATCAAGCGGTGGCGCAATCAATTGCAGTTACGCCGGATTTACAAAAAAAAATAACGCTTGTCTCAATGGATGCCGAACAAATCAAACAAGTTATTCTCAATTTGGTTATCAATTCATTGCAGGCGATGCCGGACGGCGGAAAGCTCATCGTCCGCACGACGGAAAACAATGAATATTCTATTGTTGAAGTCATTGATACCGGCGGAGGAATCGAAAATCAATTAATATCTAAAATATTTGACCCGTTCTTTACGACCAAAGAAAAAGGAGTCGGACTCGGACTTTCGATTGCGCACAAAATTGTAGTTCAGCACGGCGGAAAATTATCGGTTTCAGCCGAGGACAATCAAACAAAATTTTCCCTTCAAATACCGAAAAAACCTTAGTGATATTTGCTGAAGCCGACAATTCTGAGATGTGTTAAAGCGCGGTGATTTGCCGTTGCCGGTCAGTCAATATGAACTCAAATTGTAGCAACTGCGAAGTAACTTCTATTTTAATCCTTTGAGCAAAACCGCGTCGAAATTCCAATCGCCGCGCACGAAAGCGATTTGGTTTTCGTCGGGCGAGACGGCGAAATCCAAAATTCTTTCTGAGGTGAAATTCGTCAGCTTTTGCGGTGCGCCGCCGTCGAGCGATTGCCGCCAGAGATTGCCGACGAAAGCCGCATCGTTGATATAGTAAATCACCGATTTGCCGTCGCGCGCCCAGACGGTTCTGAAAAATGCCGCTTCATTGATGATGTTCACGTCGAATTGGTTAAGCGCGACGCATTCGGGAAACGACTCGATAATCAGTTTCGCCTGATTATTGACGCGCCCGATGTGCGCAAGTTTTTTGCCGTCCGGCGATATGGAGATGCGGCGGTGACTGTTGGAGGAAAGCTGCTGCGACTCGCCGCCTTCGACGGAAACCCGCCATAAACTGCGGTCACGCATCGAACTGTAAACAACCCATTTCCCGTCGGGCGTAAAAACGGGAAAACTTTCGCCTTCGCCGTTAGTCAAAGCCGTTTGGCTGCCGCCGTCCGCATTCATTCGCCAAACGTTCTGCCGACCGTTCTCGGTCGAAACGTAAACGATAAAGCGTCCGTCCGGCGAAGTTTCCGGGCTGCGTTCGAGCGCGTCGCCGGCAGTCAATTGGCGTTTGCCCGCGCCGTCGCCGTTTATCAGCCAGATGTCGGTTTTGACCGAATCTCTAGTCGGAAAAATAATTTTCCCGTCCGGCGTCCAAGTCACGTCAGCCACGGCACTGCCGATAGATCGGGCGTTCGACAAATTATTTGCCGGCGCGACCCAAACGTTCGATGTTAATGTCGTCTGCGATGCCAGAATGCGCGTAAAATCAGCCGACGCGCTCCGTATGCTGAGTTTGGAAGAATTGTCCGTCAGCGGTGCGGCTTGCCAGTCGCCGTAAGAAACGCGCCAGATTTGATCGTCGCTTTCGAGCTTTTGGCGACCGGTAACGAGCAGACCGCTTTTATCGGGCAGCCACATCGTATTTTCGAGATTGATCCATTTATCATCGCTCAGAGATTTTTCCGAGCCGTCTTCAAGATTCAATTCGTAGATGCCGTAATTTGTTCCGCTCGTGCCGAAACGACCGTTTGAAATGCCGTAAGCGATTGATTTGCCGTCGGGCGCCCAATTGATGCCGAACAGATAACGCGGTTTCGGACTCAGTAAAACTTGCCGCTCGCTGCTTCCGTCCGCGCTGCTAATTAATAAATGACTGCCTTGTTCGTCGTAACGCCCGAAAGCGATTTGTTTTTCGTCCGGCGAAAAACTGAAACCGCTGTGCAGATTATTAATGAGAAGCGTCGGTGTGCCGCCGAACGTTGAAATGCGGCTCAAATTCAACGGTTCGCCCTTTCGTTGGTGCGTGTAATAAATATATTCGCCGCTGCCGGAAAAGCTGGTGCTGACAATACCTTCGTCGTTTGTTGTCAGCAGAGAAATGTTGTTGCCGCTGCCGATCTGCCGCAGCCAAATCGTGTTTCTGCCGTTTTCCTGAGCGTTATAAACGAGCAGTTTTCCGTCCGGCGAAATATTCATTCCGACCAAACCGCCGGTGTCGCTGATTTTCTCAACGCTCAAAAGTCCTGAATTACTGTTCACGCTGCCGAATCTTTCGTAGAAATTCGGTTGTCGGCGTGTGAGAAAATATGCTGCGCCGCCGATGATAATCGCAATCAATGCCGCATATAATAAAGTTCGCGACAGTTTAGAACCGGAAACTTTGGCAGGGGAATTTGTGAGAGCTGCGTCGTCTTTAACGTGATAATTTCCGTCAATCGAATTCGCGCCGTGCGATTTTATCTGTTGTCCGTTTGTCGCGTATCCGTTATTTGCGGCAATCGCGCCGTTTCCGGATTTTAAATCAGCCGTCTCAAATTCCAAATTTGCATTCGCGCGCCGCACTTCGGCGATGAAACGATAACCGCGGCGCGGCACGGTTTCCACGTAAACCGGCTTGGAAGCATCGTCGCCGAGAGCTTTGCGCAGCATCCCGATATTAAAGGAGAGATTGCTTTCTTCGACAAAGCGATCCTGCCAGATTTCCCGCATTAATTCTTCTTTTTCGATTGTTCGTCCGGCGTTTTCGACGAGCACCAAAAGCGTTTCAAAAACCTTTGGCGTAACCGGAATAATTTTGTCATTGCGTAATAAGACGCGTTCAGCGAGGTCTATGCGGAAATCTCCGAATTCATAAAAGTCTTGTGTTTTGAGTAACATAAGCGGCTCCAAGACATTTCTAAGAAAAATCTAAGCGGTTTCTACGCGAATTCTCAAGACAAAATTCGGCGAAAAATTTAACGTTCGCAGCAAGCAGTAATTTTACCCAAAACATTAACACAAATCTCGAAGGCACAAAAGAAATTTGTTCGACTTGTGATGAGCGAAGCCAGGCGAATGATCGGTTCGGAAAAACTTGTCTCGGAATTTATGCGGCGCGTTTCGGTTTGCTCGCAGCGGCGGTAATTGATTTGGGAGCGATAAGGAGATTTTATGAAAAAAGACTTTTTGAAGAGAACGAATATTTGGCTGACGGCAATCGCATTTTTAATTTTCGCCGCCGCGCCCGCGCTCGCGCAAACGACGGAATTCACTTATCAGGGAAAATTGAGCGATGTCGGCGGACAGGCGGCGGCTTATGATTTCGAGTTTCGGCTGTGCATTTATGAAACGTTAAGCTGTTCGCCGCCGCTGGCGACTTTTACGAAAACGAACGTCGCGCCGTCGAGCACCGGCATTTTCACGATCAAAGTTGATTTCGGCAACGGACAATTTTCCGGCACGGATCGTTACGTGGAAATCGCCGTTCGTCGGACAGGCACGAGCGAATACACGACGCTTGCGCCGCGTCAGGAGATAACGAGCGCGCCGTATGCGATTACTGCGAGCGAATCGGGAGATTCGCGGTCGCTCGGCGGACGCTCGGCGAGCCAATACGTTTTGACAACCGATCCGCGTCTGAGCGCGACCAATTACGTGCAAAATGGAACGACCGCGCAGACCGGCGTCAATTTCAACGTCGGCGGCACGGGAACGGCGAATGTCTTAAATGCCGCGACGCAGTTTAATCTCGGCGG
>SXVE01000273.1 GCA_005790265.1 Acidobacteriota bacterium
GAAACTGCTGATCGAAAAAATGATGTCGGGCGGACTTTTAAATGCGATTTTCGCGACTTCGACCGTTGCGGCGGGCGTTGATTTTCCGGCGCGCACCGTTGTCATTACCAACGCTGACACGCGCGGCAACGACGGCTGGCGACCACTGCGCGCGAGCGAATTGCAGCAGATGACTGGTCGCGCCGGGCGGCGCGGCAAAGATAACGTCGGTTTTGCCGTTCTCGCGCCCGGACAATTTCAGAATCCGAAGAAAATCGCCGAACTTTTGAAATCGCCGCCCGACGCCTTGCAAAGTCAGTTTCGCTCGACTTACACGAGCTTGCTTAATTTGCTCGACGCGTTCGGCAGCTTTGCGCAGGTGCGCGAAATCGCGGAAAAAAGTTTCGCTTTCCGCGACACGGCTAATCAGATTGATAAACTCCAGAATCTGCGCGAAAGAACGGTCAAACGTTTGCGCGAACAAATCGAAAAAAGCGGTTTTGATTTTTCAGTCGCAGACATTCGCGCGTTTGAACGTTTGACGAGCGTGCGGCAGCGCCTTCAGGAAAAATATCCGGCGACGCGCGGCGAAATGCGGCAGAAATGGCTCGCAGAAAATGTCGAAGCCGGACGAATCGTGACGAAAAGCCGCAACAGCAAACGCCTTTTTCTGGTGTTGAGCGTCTTCGGCGAAAAAGTCGTGGCGATGCGCGACGACGGACAAGGCGCGACGCTTTCGCTGTCGCACATCGGACGCGTTTACGCCGGAAAATATCCGGTCAAGGAAGAATCGCTCGACCGGGCGTTCGACGATATTGACGCGGGAAAAAACTCTCCGCTCGACGAACCGAAACCGGCAAGTAAAAACGCTGAAAACGAAGCGGAAATAAATTTAATTAACGCATCGGTCGAAAAACTTCTGCCCGAAAATTTGAGTGAAGATCAGAAGAAAAGCGCGTTTCAATTTTTGTGGGAAATGTGGAACGACGCCGAATACCTCGAAAAATCCGAGCGCGACATCGAATATCTGCGCGGCGATTTGTGGCAGCCGTTTGAAAATCGCGCGCAGGTTTTGCATCATTTTGGCTATCTCGATTTCGCCGCGCAAAAAGTAACCGCGCGCGGCAAATGGCTCGCCGATTTGCGTGTTGATCGTCCGCTGCTCGTCGGCGAAGCGATGCGGCACGGAACTTTTGACGATCTCGAACCGCCATTTGTCGCCGGTTTGATGGCGTCGGTCGCGTCGGATTCCGACCGCAATTACGGCGAAATTCATCTTTCCTATCAGCTTTCCGACGTGCTTTCGGAATTCGAGCAAATCATTTACGACGTTTCAAAAATCGAATGGAAATACGGCGTTCAGCCGACTGAAGAAATCAATTTTTCCGCCGCCGCCGCTGCCGAAGCGTGGGCGGAAGGTGCGAGTTGGGAAGATTTGGTGCATTTCACCAAAGCCGAAGAAGGCGACCTCGTGCGCCTTTTGTCGAGAACCGGCGAAGCGCTGCTGCAAGTCGCCAATTTGCGCGAATCGAACCCGAAAGCCGCCGCGATTGCGCGCGAAACCGCTCAAATCATTTTGCGCGAGCCGATTCGCTAAAAGAAAAAACAAAGAAATGGGACGCGGATGAACACGGATTGAGTTGATTAGCGCGGATTAAGAAACAGAGGATGAAAAAAAATTCTTGTTACCTTTTGTTTTTATCCGTGAAAATCCGCTCAATCCGCGTTTATCTGCGTCCCATTTCTTCCGCTTAAAATCCGAAACTCAACCCGACGCGACCGTTGCGCCCGAATGTGCGAAAGCCGTTTTCGTAATAATCGTAATCGAACAGATTTTCAATCGTGCCGAAAACGCGCAGATTCATCGTTTCGTTTTTAATCGGAAACGTATAGCCGCCGGTCAAATCGGCTTTGCGATTGCCTTTGAAATTGTAAACATAGGTGCGAAAAGTCGTATTGCTGAAAATCGGCGCGAGATAATCGCTCGTTCCGACAAAATCGAAATTAACCCACGCGCGTTTAAAGCGCTGCGTTGCGACAAGGGTGAATTGATGTTTCGGAATGCCGAAAGTTTCGAGCGCGGCGTTTCCCGCGACCGTCGGAACGCGCTGATCGCTGTTCGTAAAAGTGTACGATGCGAAAACATCGGTCGAACCGGTCGCCTTAATATTTGCGCTGAATTCGCCGCCGCGCGCGATGCCGCCTTTCGTGTTCAAATAACCGCCGCCCGACGAATTATTGTCGCGTCCGAACGGATCAGGCTGCTGCAATCTTCCGAAGCCGATTGTGTCAATTAACTTTGTGTAAAAATAAACCGCCGTCAGTTTCGCGCGATTGGCGAACAAATTCTGCTCGACTCCGCCGTCAAACGCGATGGTTTTTTCCGGCTTCAAATCAGGAGCGCCGAGCGCGACGAAACGCGGTGTTCCGAAACTGCTGTAAAATGTGCCGAAGCGTTCATACAAACTCGGAACGCGATAACCGTTGCCAACATGCGCGCGAATTTTTGTTCCCGACCGCGCAAAAAAATATGAAGCTGCACCATCGAAAGTGTAGGCGTTCGGCGGATTTTCCAGTTTCACGTTAGCGTAAGGCGCGTTGTTCAAGCTGAATTCCGGCGTTTTCAAATCGAAAAACTGAGCGCGAAAACCGCCCGCGATTTGCAGTTTGTCGCCGAAAAATTGCAGCAAATCC
>SXVE01000274.1 GCA_005790265.1 Acidobacteriota bacterium
GAAGGCTTTTCTGCTGTACAATTCGGTTTCAGCAGTGATATTCCGATTCCGAATGTATTCGTTCGTGATAGCCGGTTTTCCTAAAACATACATTCAGTAAAAAGGTTTATTATCGAAATAATCAAAGAAAAAGGTTTTGTTTAGCGACAGAGCCTTTTTTATTTTGTTACTTCGATGCCTTTCCAGAATGCGACGTGGTTTTCGATTTCTTTGGCGTCGGGTTTTGTTTCGGGATAAAACCACGCGGCGTCTTTGTTCGTCGCGCCGTTTGCTTCGATGTCGTAATAACTCGCCGTGCCTTTCCAGCCGCAAACGGTGTGCGTTTCGGACGGGCGGAAATATTCGGTGTTGATCGAATCGTGAGGAAAGTAATGATTTCCTTCGACGACGATTGTGCGGTCGCTTTCGGCTAAAATTGCGTTGTTCCAGATGGCTTTCATAATGTTAAAGAATAAGAGTTTAACCGCATAGAAACATAGAGAACATGGAGCAGGAAATGAACTAAATAAAAATTAGATTGTGCGCGAAATCGAGCGCCGTTCTATTCACTTTTTCTATCTGTTCTATGTTTCTATGTGGTAAAAAAATCAATTCGTCGCCAAAAATCTGGCTCTCACTTCCGGCGTCGGCAGCATACACGCTTCCTGTTTGCCGAACATTTTGTAGCGATATTTGGCGAAAAGTTTGTAAAAACCGTCGCGGATGAACGACGGCACGACGGTTAAATGTCGAAAGTGCGACCACGCGCCGTTTAATCTGGCGGCGATGCGCAGCGCGGCGGTCGAATGCGTGTAAACTTTGCCGTTTTCGATTAAAATCACCGAATCGGTGAGTGCTTTGTCCACGCCGTTTTCTTTTAATAATTTTTCGCCGATTTCCGATTGCAGCGGAGCGAATTTGAAATAACCCGCCGGATCGCGGTCAATAATAAAATTGACCGAGCCGTTGCAAAAATTACACACGCCGTCGAATAAAATAATTGCGCTCATATTCTGGTAATTTTAACGGTTTGGCGGCGAATGGTAAACAGCAGGGAAAAATATGTTTGCAATCTGAAACCATTTTCGCTATCTTTCCGTAAAAGCAATTCTAAAAGCAGTTCCAGATTACAATTTGAAAAAGCGGTAAAACGACATTTACGAAAGTCGAAACGAGAAATTTTTTTGCCTTTCGCCATATTACTTTTGCCTTTTTCCGACTTCCAAACAACAAAAAAACGATTATGAAAAAAAGGTTCTTTTTGCTCGCTCTTCCGGCGATTGGCGCGCTTTTCAGCCTGCCGGTTGCGGCGCAGACTTATGCGATTACCAACGCGCGCATCGTCACGGTTTCCGGCGCGCCGATTGAAAACGGCACGGTCGTCGTGCGCGACGGTTTGATCGAATCGGTCGGCGCGAACGCGAAAGCGCCGGCTGACGCGCAGATTTTTAACGGCAGCGGGTTAACGGTTTATCCCGGATTTATTGACGCTTTAACGAGCGTCGGGATGGCGGCGGCTCCGGCGCGAACGCCGGGCGCGGGCGGTCAAGCGGCGGCAGCGACAGCGGCAGCGACAGCGGCACCAACGAATTCCAATTATCCGAACGGTTTGCAGCCGGAACAGACGGCAGCGGAAATGCTCAAAGCCGGTGAAGCGCAATTTGAAACGAATCGCAATGCCGGTTTCACGACGGTCGTGACGGTCGGACGCGACGGTATTTTCAACGGTCAATCGGCGATTATCAATCTGGCTGGCGAAACGGTTTCGGAAATGGTCGTCAAATCGCCGTTTGCCGAACACATTTCTTTTAACACCGTGCGCGGCGGACAGTATCCGAGTTCGCTGCTCGGCACTTTTTCCGCGCTCAAACAGATGATGCTCGACGCGCAGAGATTGCAGGAAATGCAGAAAATGTATGCGGCGAATCCGGTCGGAATGCGCCGTCCGGCGGAAGATAAATCTTTGCAGGCGCTGATTCCGGTGCTCAATCGCGAAGTGCCGATTGTTTTTAACGCGAATCGCGAAATCGAAATTATCCGCGCGCTCGATCTGGCAAAACAGTTTAATCTGCGCGCGATTATCGCGGGCGGACAGGAAGCGCACAAAGTAGCCGACCGCTTAAAAGCGCAAAACGTGCCGGTTTTGCTGTCGCTGAACTTTCCGAAACGAACCGCCGCCGCTTCGCCCGAAGCCGACGCCGAAAGTCTCGATGTTCTGCGCCTCCGCGCCGAAACGCCGAAAGCCGCCGCGCGACTTCAGCAAGCGGGCGTGAAATTCGCCTTTCAATCGGGCGGCGCGACAAACGTCAACGATTTTTATACAAACGCCGGAATGGCGGTCGAAAATGGTTTGGCGAAAGACGCGGCGATCAGAGCAATGACGCTCGGCGCGGCGGAAATTCTCGGCGTCGAAAATCGCACCGGCTCAATTGAAAAAGGCAAAATCGCCAATTTAACCGTTGTGCGCGGCGATATTCTCGGCAAAGAGAAAACGATTACGCACGTTTTCGTGGACGGGAAACTGTTTGAACAAAAAGAGCGTCCGCGACCGGCAGCGGGATCGGGAAATAATGCGCCGAGCGGCGGCACGACGCCTGCTAATCCGGCAGCTCCAACAGCGCCGACGGCTCCGGCAATCGCGCAGGTCGGCGGCAATTACAGCATTACCGTTGAAGTTCCAGGACAGCCGGTAGCGGGCACGCTGGCATTGGTTCAGCAAGCCGCGATTCTTTCCGGTTCGATGCAGACGCAGCTCGGCACGAGTCAGATTAAAGACGGAAAAGTGACGGCGGAAGGCTTCACTTTCTCGACGACGGTCGATTTCGGCGGTTCGACCATCGAAATTTTTGTTAAAGGAACGGTCACGGGAAATCAAATCAGCGGCACGATTGACTCGCCGCAGGGAGCAGTGCCTTTTTCGGGAACGAAAAATCCGTAAGGTCGGCGGGCGCGGCAGCAATTGAGAAATTAAACGATGAATCAATCGCGCCGCGCTCAATCTTACACTGATAAAAAATATGAAGAAATTAACGATACTTTGCTTAATAATTTTAATTTTAACGGCAATTTCAAACGTTTCCGTTTCGGCGCAAACCGCGAGAAACGAAGTGCTGATTCGCAATGCGACGGTGATGACCGCCGCGCGCGGAACTTTGACCGAAACCGACATCCTCATTCAAAACGGCAAAATCGCGCGCATCGGCAAAGATTTGAAAGCCGCAGCAAACGCCCAAATTATTGACGCGACCGGCAAGTTCGTCACGCCCGGAATCATTGACGCGCACTCGCACACGATGCTCGACGCGATCAACGAAATTTCATCGAGCGTTACTTCGATGACGAACGTGCGCGACGTTTTGAATCCGACCGACGTTTCGATTTACCGCGCGCTCGCCGGCGGCGTCACAACAGCAAATTTGCTGCACGGCTCGGCAAATCCGATTGGCGGACAAAACACCGTCGTGCGCTACAAATTCGGTCGTCCGGTCGAAGAATTCGTTTTTCCCGGCGCGCCGATGGGCATTAAATTCGCGCTCGGCGAAAACCCGAAACGCATCGGCGCCAATCCGCAGCCCGGTCAAACGCCGCGTTACCCGATTACCCGCATGGGCACGATGGAAGTGATTCGCGACGCGTTTTTGCGCGCCAGAGATTACAAACAATCGTGGGACGAATACCGCGCGAAAGTGGCGAAAAAAGATAAAACCGCCGTTCCGCCGCGCCGCAATCTCGAACTCGAACCGATGGTCGAAATTCTCGAAGGCAAACGGCTCGTTCACGCGCACGGTTATCGCTCGGACGAACATTTGAATTTGCTGTTGATCGCCGACGAGTTCGGATTTAAAGTCGCAACATTGCAGCACGCGCTCGAAGCGTACAAAATCGCGCCCGAAATCGCCAAGCGCGGAACCGGCGCGTCGGTTTTCGCCGATTCGTGGAGCTACAAACTCGAAGCCTACGATTCGATTCCGTATAATGCGGCGATGCTGTGGAAAGCGGGCGTGCTCGTTTCGATCAATTCCGATTCGGACGAACGCGCGCGCCGCCTCAATCTCGACGCGGCGAAAACGATGAAATACGGCGGCGTTCCCGAAGAAGAAGCGCTGAAGATGATTACTTTCAACGCGGCGAAACAGCTCGGCATTGAAAAACAAACCGGCTCAATCGAAGAGAAAAAAGACGCCGACATCGTGATCTGGTCGGCGCATCCGTTCAGCGTTTACGCTCATCCGGAAATGACGATGATTGAAGGCGTCACATATTTCGACCGCGCCAAAGACATTCAAAAACGCGGCGATTTAGCGCGCGAACGCGAAATGCTCGAAAAAATGGACATCAACAAAGCGCCGGGTACGGGCGGAACGGCGCCGCGTATTCCGAGCGAAAAACGCATCGAAGAACGCGACGAAGCAGACCGAACGGATGGAGGAAACAGACGATAATGAAAATTACGAATTACGAATTACGAATTACGCAAATTTGGCGTTTCGCCGCTTTTCTGCTCGCCGCTCACTGCTTTCTGTTCACCGCTTCGGCGCAGAACGGCGGAACGCAGCAGAATCTGACCGGAAAAGCGGGCACTTTTGCGATTACCAACGCTCGCATTGTGACGGTTTCCGGCGCAACGATTGAAAACGGCACGATTGTCATTCAAAACGGCAAAATCGCGGCGGTCGGTGCGAACGTTTCGGTTCCGGCGAACGCCGAACGCATTGACGGCAAAGGTTTGTCGGTTTTTCCCGGAATGATTGATGCGGCGACCAATCTCGGACTGGCGGAAATTTCCGGCGGCGTTCCGGCATCGGTTGACGTGGCGGAAACGGGAATGATGAACGCCAACGCGAAAGCATTTACGGCGGTCAATCCGCATTCGTCGCACGTCAACGTGACGCGCGTCAACGGCATCACGACCGTGATGTCAATGCCGGTCGGCGGCTCGATTGCCGGACAGGCGACCGTCATCAATCTCAACGGTTCGACGCAGGCGGAAATGGCGGTCGTGCCGAATTTCGGTCTCGTTATAAATTTTCCGCGTATCTCGACGTTCGGCGGCTTCGGCGGCGGTTTCGGCGCTCCGCAAATTGATTTCAGCGAAGCCGTTAAACGCCGCGATACGCAGCTCGACGGCTTGAAAAAATATTTCAAAGATACGGAAAACTACGCGCGCACGCACGAAGCCTACGCTAAAGACAAAACGCTGCCGTATCCCGAAACGGATATTAAAATGGAAGCGATGATTCCGTATATGCGCGGCGAACGTCCGATTATTTTCACGGCGGAACGCGAAAGAGATATTCGCGGCGTCGTCAAATTCGTCGAAGAGATGAAGATCAAAGGCATTATCGTCGGCGGTCAGGAAGCGTGGAAAGTGGCGGACGGACTCAAGAAAAATAACATCGCCGTGATCTACACGAATATTTACAATCTGCCGGTGCGCGATGACGATGCTTACGACTTTCTGTTTGAAGCGCCGTCGAAAATGCAGCAGGCGGGCGTGAAATTCGCCGTTTCGACCGGCAACGACGGCGCGGAAGTTCGCGATTTGCCGTATCACGCCGGACTCGCGGGCGCTTACGGTTTATCAAAAGAAGACGCGCTCAGAAGCGTGACGCTTTATCCGGCGCAGATTTTGGGCATCGCCGACCGTCTCGGCTCGCTCGAAACCGGAAAAATGGCAAACGTCGTCGTCGCCGACGGCGATATGCTCGATCCGCGAACGAACATCAAATATCTGTTCATCAACGGCAGATTATTGCCGCTGACCAGCCGCCACACCGAACTCTACGATGCATTCAAAGATCGGAAGTAAAAACAAAATGTAAAACGGAAAATGGAAAGTGGAAAATGAAAGAATCTCTTTCATTTTCCACTTTCCATTTTCCGTTTCTGTCTATATTTATCCTTTCTGCGGAATTTCCTCACCTTCTGGAAAGAATTCGAGCGAAAGTGAATTCAGGCAGTATCGCTGTCCGGTCGGCGGCGGTCCGTCGGGAAAAACGTGTCCCTGATGTCCGTCGCAGCGCGCGCAGCGAATTTCGTTTCGCACCATTCCATATTTTGTGTCGCGGTAAATTTTCAAATGCTCCGGGTCAAACGGCGCGTAAAACGAAGCCCAGCCGGTTCCTGAGTTGAACTTTTCATCCGAACGAAAAAGCGGCAAACCGCACAAACGACAGGCGTAAGCGCCGCTTTGTTTGTTGTCGGTCAGATTGCCGCAAAACGGCGGTTCAGTGCCGTGATTCAGCAGAATGTCATATTCCTCACGCGTCAAATCTTCCGCCAGTTTATTGCGTTGCGTTTCGGTCAGCGGCGTAATATCGTAGCCGGCTGCCGACAATTCTTTTTGTGTTTCCGGTGTCATAATTTTTATTTTCCCATTCTCAATTATTTATTGCAAAAAATAGATTCCAAAATTGCCGAAAAGTTTGTCGCAAACATTCAAAACTCTCGCTGGTTAAATCGAAAACATTTTTATTTGAGCGTAAAAAACTTGATCCGCAAAAAAAATCACTGTTTCGGTCTAATCGGTATCAGCACAATTAGACAGCGTTTTTTTGGCAACACTTACAAAGCTGACGCGCATTTATTTAAGCGTTTCGCCAAGTGCGTGATGCTTCGAGACTTGGGAACATTTCAAAACTGCATTTTGGTCGTTGAAAATCAGAAAAGTTAAGGAGGATGAAAAACGATGGGAGACAAATTAACCTTTGCTGAGCAAGATGCGCTCGAAAAAATGAAAAAGGTTTGCACGAAACACGGTCCGAAATCCGCGCAAACTCAATTTAACTGCGCGGTGCTCAAAAAACAACTGATCGAGGAAAACGAAAGAAAAGAAAAAGAGCTTTTGGACGCCGCCAGACACAATCTGAACAACGAACGGTTAAAAGCTGTCGCTTTCGTAACGCGCAAAATGAACATCATTCAAAATAACGGAATGCTGTTGCACGGAGCTTTGCTCCAAGCGAGCACTAATTACGATCAAATTTTGGGCGCGAAAGCCGCAAAACCGGTGTTTGGCGAAATCGTGCAAGGTTTGATGCTGACGCTTTTGCCGGAACTTAAACTGCTCGGAAGATCGGTGAATTTCTTTGCGCCGTCAATGAAAATCGTTCACGTTTCGTCCGATTTAAGTAAACACAAAGGTTTGAGACCGCTGCTGGCTGAGTTGGAAAAAGTTGCGCAGAAACGCGAAAAACAATTAGCCGAAAAAATAGCAAATTTTAACAATCAAGCGTTCGTCGTTTTTGCCAGCGCGCTCGACAATCAATCAAAAGACTTGATTGAAGCGATCAAAGACCCTTTCAGTTCAAACGCCGACGTTGATGAAGAAACAAAAAAACGATTTGCCGCTCATTCGGCGAAAAATCAAATTCTCGGACAGGTTTTAAAGCAAGTTCAAATGACTTTAGCAAAAGCTACGTTATTGGAAACTATTTACCACAAATTTATATTTTGGTATGAAGGACAAGACGTGGTCGCCGTTCTAGAAAAAAATTTCAGCGAATCGGGACTTGAGGAAAACATTTCCTACAATGTCAGCGATTATGAATTGCTTGCCGACTTGGTTTTGTATGATATGCTGCGCGCTTACGTCAATAGCTATTTTGAAGTTTTATCGAACGCTGCCAGCGTGGATAATCTGCCGTCCAAATACGATGAAGATTACGTCAAAGGATTGGATTTAGCGCAAAGAAAGCTGATTTACGCAAAATTCAGTAAAGTTTCCTGGAAAGACCCGACGCGTCCGCCCGTTAAGGATTACAAAGATTTAATTAAACACTGGAAAAACGGCAAACTGACGCCTTACGAAGAAATAGATTACGGAGGCGCCGCCGCCTGGTTTTAATTTTCTTTATTTCGCGTTTCTCATTTGTTTTTCGATGCTGCGAACCGCTTTTGCCAATTCGCCCAATCGGCGATACGCGGCGGTCGAGCGCAGCCATTCGCGGTTTTCAAAGGCAGGAATTCCGGACAGGATTTTGCCCGGTTCGACATCGTGCGAAGTGGCGGATTTGGCGGTGATGACGGCGTCGTCGCCGACTTTTAAGTGTCCGGCGATGCCGACTTGTCCGGCTAAAATCACTCGTTTGCCGATGACGGAACTGCCGGCGAGTCCGGTTTGCGAGCAGATCAGCGCGTCTTCTTCAATCGTGCACGAATGTCCAATTTGCACGAGATTATCAATTTTCGCGCCGCGCTTGATGCGCGTTTCGCCGACCGATGCGCAGTCAATCGCCGTGTTCGCGCCGATTTCCACATCATCTTCCAAAACCACATTTCCGGTTTGCGGAATTTTCAGCCAGCTTTTATCTTCCGATTTCGCGTAGCCGAAACCGTCCGAACCGATGGTCGTATTGTTGTGAACGATGCAGCGCGCGCCGATTTCGCAATTTTCGCGAATTGAAACGCCCGAATGAATAACGGAATTTGCGCCGATTACAACATTATCGTAAACGGTCGCGTTCGGATAAATTTTGACGTTTTCCGCGATTTCGCAATTTTTGCCGATGACGACATTCGCGCCGATTTCCGCCGATTCCGAAATTTTCGCCGTCTCGTCAATCACGGCGGACGGATGAACCGAAGGCGCAATCGGCGATTCCGGATTGAAAATTCGCAAGGCGCGCGTGTAGGCGAGATACGCGTCTTTGGCGCGCAAAACGGCGATGTCGCGGCGTTCGAGCGGCACGTTTTCGTTAAGGAAAATCGCCGCCGCGCCGGTTTCTTTGATTTGCGGCGTGTATTTCGGATTGGCTAAAAACGTGATCTCTCCGGCTCCGGCAAGATCGAGACCGGCGGCGGCATTAATTTCTAAATCGGGATCGCCGGTTTCCAAAACGGCATTTGTTAAACGGGCTAACTCGGAAAGTTTCATAAGCGGTGTTCTTGAAAAATAGTATAACGATATGGCACACTGTTTTGGCAAACAGAAAAATCTACACAAAGTACCAATCTTTGTAATAAACACTTTCCCTTAACAAAAATCAACCAACAGCAGGAGCATAAGCAGTATTATTATGAGTGAGAAAGCATACCAAACCGACAAAAACAGCAGCACTGAAGATTATCTAAACGCCGTGCGGCAAGGCAAAACCGCTTTCGGGGACGGAAATCTTTTGGGAGTTCCGGGCGCGAATCGCTGGCATAATCTGATCGGCACCAACGCGGCGATTGCTATCGGCAGCCGTCTGCACGGACACAAATGCGATATTTACGTTAACGGAATGTGCGTGAGAATGAAAAATGATCGTTATTGCTATCCGGACGTGGCGATTGTCAACGGCGATCCGCAATTTGACGATCAGAATCTGGATATTTTATTAAACCCGACGGTTATCGTCGAAGTTTTCTCCGGCAAAACGAACACGTCGGACAAAACCGAAAAGCTGGAAAATTATCTGGCGATGGACAGCATTCGCGAATGTCTGCTCGTTAAAGAAGACGAAATGCGCGTCGAACATTACGCGAAACAAAACGCTAAACAGTGGGTTTACCGCATTTACAACGAACGCGACGACGTGATTTCGATTGAAGCCGTCAACTGCAAAGTTTCTTTGCAGGAAATTTACGCTTCATTCAAATTCGACAAACAAACGATTGAAAAACCGGCTGCCGCCGCGCCCGCCAATACCGCAACGACACAAAAAGCGGCGTAAAAAAACGGAAAACGGAAAACGGAAAACGGAAAATGGAAAATAACAGATTTGTTATTTTCCATTTTCCGTTTTCCGTTTTTTTACGCCGCTGTTTGTGTCGTTGCGGTATTGGCAGGCGCGGCGGCAGCCGGTGTTTCAATCGTTTGTTTGTCGAATTTGAATGAA
>SXVE01000275.1 GCA_005790265.1 Acidobacteriota bacterium
AAATATGATCCGGCTTGGTTTCCATCTTGAGCTGTTCGTCCGGGTAAAGCGGCGTGAGATTGTCGAAAAAGATTTTCTCGCGCGCGATTTCCGGCGCTTCAAAGTTAATCGCTTCGACTTTGATCAGCGCAAAATACCGCTCGCCTTCTTTCGGCGGACGAATTTGCCCGGAAACGGTGTCGCCCGTGCGCAAATCGAATTTACGAATCTGCGATGGGGAAACGTAAATATCGTCGGGTCCGGGAAGATAGTTGTACTCCGGCGCGCGCAAAAATCCGAATCCGTCCGGCAGCGTTTCGAGCACGCCTTCCGAGAAAATCAGACCGCTTTTTTCCGTCTGCGCGGCGAGAACTTTAAAGATCAGCTCCTGCTTTCGCAAGCCGGTCGCGCCTTCGATGCCCAAGTCTTTGGCGACAGCCGTTAATTCGCTGATTGACATATCCTTCAAACCGGCTAAATCAAGCGTCGCCGTGTTCTGCACCGGCTGCGATTTTTTTCGCTCGCCCGCATCAACGCTCGGTTTCTCCTGCTTTTCCTGTTTCTCGATTTCACCGTCACCCGTTTGTTCTGGTTCAGCAAAACCGTTCTCTTCCGGTTTCGCTTCTTTTACCTTTTTTGTTGTTCTTGTAGTTTTGGTTGCCATGTTAGTTCCGTTTGAATTTGGGAGTTTTTGAAGCTCTTTTATCCTCTCAGTGTTTCAAAAATCAAACAAACACCTGCCGTAAAAGGATTTGAAAGACTTAAGTGGAGTTTAGAATATGGAAAGTTCGTAGTAGTGCCAAAGATTTAAGCTCTAGAGCTTTCGCAAAACCCTTTTGAGTTTTTTAGGGATGTTTATTTATTACTATATCCAGAGGAATAAATCAACTGTTATTGTTGTAATTCAGAAGAGAACTATTGATTTCCGTCCAAATCGTTTCTCTTCCGCTTCCCGTCAAAGATGAATAAGTCAAAATCCTGCTTTCGGGCAGTATTTTTTTAATTTCAGAAAGACTTTTTTGCAATTTGTTAGAGGAAAGCTTGTCTGATTTAGTTGCTACGATTATATGGTTTTTTCGGTAAAAGTGCAGCCATTCGTTCAACTGGCGATCAAGTTCGGTCGGATTATGACGCGAATCAATCAATTGAATCGAAAGCGCCAGCTCGCGCCGGTTAACCAAATATTCTTCCGCCATTTTTCCCCAATCGGCGCGCATCATTTTAGAAACTTTGGCATAGCCATAACCGGGCAAATCCGCGAAATGAAAACTTTCGTTGATGAGAAAAAAATTAATGCTCTGCGTTCTGCCCGGAGTGTTCGACGTGCGCGCCAAACCTTTGCGCTGTAAAAGCGAATTGATCAGCGAAGACTTGCCGACGTTTGACCGACCGAGAAAAGCGATTTCCGGCAATCCGTCGGTCGTCCAATGCTCTTCTTTAAACGCGCTTTTCACAAAGCTGACACTCGATATTTTCATATTTTATGTAGTTTTCCATACTGACGTTATCTAATCAAACGTTCAAAATGTAATTAACCCGACGAGTGCAGACGGCGAATCTATAAATTATGCTTTTAATCAAATGACCGGCGCATTGAAAGAGACGCGCTTCATCAGAAAAAATCGCTTTTTTAGAGCGATCAAATTCGACAAGTTTTTACCGTATCAGTTGAATTGACGCGTTTTTGCTGACGACAGTTGAAGTTAAAACTATGTTTACTTTAATCGAAAACGGCGAAATTTTTGCGCCCGCACCAATCGGCATTCAGTCGCTTCTTTCAGTCGAAGGAAACATACTGAAAATCGGCGAAATTAATCCGCGTTTTGTTGAAAAGCTCGGCGTCGAATTTGAAGTTATCAATGCGCGCGGCTGTTTGATTACGCCCGGTTTTATTGATCCGCACCAACATCTGCTCGGCGGCAGCGGCGAACAGGGATTTTCAACGCAAACGCCGGAAATGACCGCGACGGAAATCATCAGCGCGGGACTTACAACGGTTGTCGGCTGTCTCGGCGTTGATACGACGATGAAAACAATGCCCGGATTGCTCGCCAAAGCAAAAGCGCTCAAAGAAGAAGGATTGAACGCTTTCGTCTGGTCGGGCGGTTACAACGTTCCGCCGACCACGATTACGAAAAATATCCGCGAAGACATTTTGTTTGTTGACGAAATCATCGGCGCGGGCGAAATCGCTCTTTCCGACAAGCGTTCGACCGAACCGGATTTTCACGAACTCGCGCATCTCGTTCACGATGTTTACGTCGGCGGAATGCTGAGTAAAAAAGCCGGTGTTACGCATTTTCACATCGGCGAAGAAAGAAAGCGTTTACAGCTTTTGCGCGATTTAATTGATAAAGACGATGTTTCGCCCGAATGGCTTTATCCGACGCATATCACGCGTTCCGAAGAATTGATGATTGAAGCAATCGAACTGACCAAACGCGGGAGTTTTGTTGACATTGATACGGTCAACGAAGATTTGCCGAAATGGGTGAAATTTTACCGGGAAAACGGCGGCGATCTGAAAAAACTAACCGTTTCGTCAGATTCTTCGATCACTTCGCCGAAAGCGCTTTTTGAACAGATTCGCGCGTGTGTTCTCGAACACGATTTTGCGCTCGAGGAAATACTGCCGCTGGTCACGGCGAACACGGCGCAAGTCTTGAAACTCGACTTAAAAGGCGCGGTCGCCGAAGGCAAAGCCGCTGATATTCTGATTTTGAAAAAATCAACTCTCGAAATTCGCGAAGTTATCGCCGGAGGAAAACGACTGTTCAAAAATGGAAAAATCGCTTTCAAAGAAGCGTTTCTCAAAGAAAGCAATCGAGCGGTCAGCTTAGTCGGCGAGAAGAAATTGAAAACCGCAAAAAACAAATCGGCGAAGTCTTAAATTTAGCTGACAAAATAAGAAAAAGGAAGCGATGATTCACTTCCTTTTTCTCTGCTCTTTTTTGAATTTCCTACTCGATATTGGCGGAGATTTCGGTCGAATTTTGCTGATCTGTCCAAATCGGCTCGGTCGAAATTATCTCGTCGGTTTTCACCGGCTCCAAAGCGTAGTTTAATACTTCGTCAATCATTTCCACCGCGTGAATCGTCAAATCTTCGCGAACTTCTTCGGGCACGTCGGCTAAATCCTTTTCGTTGTCTTTCGACAAAATTATCGTTTTGATTCCGAAACGATGCGCCGCCAAAAGTTTTTCCTTGACGCCGCCGATGGGCAAAACTTTACCGCGCAAAGTGATTTCGCCGGTCATTGCCACGTTGTGCCGAGCTAATTTTCCGGTCAAAGCCGAAACCATCGCCGTCGCTAAAGTTATTCCCGCGCTCGGTCCGTCTTTCGGAATTGCGCCTTCGGGAACGTGAATATGTAAATCTTTTTCCTGAAAGTCGTCCGGATTGATGCCGAGTTTTTCAGCGCGCGTGCGAACACAAGTTAGTGCGGCGCGCGCTGATTCCTGCATTACTTCGCCGAGTTTTCCGGTCAGCGTCACATTTCCTTTTCCTTTGACGAGCGTCGCTTCGACCTGCAAAACGTCGCCGCCGACTTCCGTCCACGCCAAACCGTTGACCAAACCGATTTCCGATTTGCGCGCGATGTCCTGTTTGCGGAAACGAATTGTGCCGAGCAATTCGCGCACTTTTTCCGCGTCAATCACAGCGCGAAAATCGTCTTTCGCATCGGAAACGACGAATTTTTTCGCGATTTTGCGCAGGCACGAACCGATTTCTCTTTCCAGGTTGCGCACGCCCGCTTCGCGCGTGTAATGGCGAATGACTTCCACAATGCCGTCGTCGGTGAATTTAACTTTTTCCGAATCGAGTCCGTTGCTCTCGGCTTGTTTTTCAATTAAATGCTGTTTGGCGATTTCGAGTTTTTCGCGTTCCGTGTAACCGGAAAGACTCAAAATTTCGAGACGATCCTGCAATGCGGGCGGAATCGTGTGCAAAACGTTTGCCGTTGCGATAAAAAAGACATTCGACAAATCGTAATCCACGTCCAAATAATGATCGCGAAACGTGTTGTTTTGTTCCGGATCGAGAACTTCGAGCAG
>SXVE01000276.1 GCA_005790265.1 Acidobacteriota bacterium
AAGTCTTTCCGCCGAGACGCGCCGCGCTTACGGGCGCGTCGTCAAAGAATTCTTTCGCTTTCATAAATTTGTTGAGCCTTCGGAAATCAAACCGATTGACGTTATCCGATGGCGCGATTCTCTGATTGAAAAAAAGAAAAGCGCGGCGACTGTTTCTTTTAAGTTATCGGTCATTCGCTCGCTGTTTGAATATTTGAAAGCCGGCGGTTTTGTGCAGAGCAATCCCGCGTTGACGAAGCTCGTCACGCCGCCGAAACTGTCTGAAGACCTGCGCGGTCGCGCTTTAACAATCAAGGAAGTAAATTATATTCTGTCCGGTCCCGACCGGGAAAAGCCGGAAGGCGCGCGCGATTACGCGATTCTTTTAACATTGCTGAGAACCAGCCTGCGCGTCGCTGAAGTCTGTAATCTAAAAACATCGTCAATCAAATGGAGCCACGGTCGCTGGACACTGAAATTCAAAGTCAAAGGCGGGCGTGAGCGAACGATCCCGCTACCGAAAGAAGTCAAACAGGCGATAGACGATTATCTCAAATCAGACCGCGAGCGTCGGAAGATTCTCAAAACCGCAGAAGGCAATGAAGCCTGGCTTTTCCAGCCGACAACAAATTACCGAACGCTGCAATTCGATAAGCCGCTTTCAACGACGATGGTCTGGTACATCGTCCGCCGTTGGGGAGAATTCACAGGCATCGGCAAAGTTTCGCCGCACGATTTACGCAGAACGGCAATTACCAGGGCTTTGGACAAAGGACTGACCTACCGGCAGGTGCAGATGATGAGCGGGCATAAAGACCCGAAAACCGTCATGCGCTATGACCATCATCGTGAGAATCTGGAGCAGAACGCCATCAATTTTCTCGATTACGAAGAAAATTCAAAATAATTCATTCGTTGAACATTTTGTTTAACACTAATGGTACTTTTTACACGTATCTCGGCTATACCCCTAATTTAACAGGTTATCCGAGAAAATCGCGCCCGCATTTTCGATTCAGCCGATTTGAATCGAGAGCATCGAAATCGAGCCGCCGTCGAAGCCTTCGATTGGAAAGGCGACTGTTTCGTTTTCTCGCTGCTGCGCGAGAACGTAGAGCAGCGGCAGATAATGGTCGGGCGTGGGCGCGGACATTTTCGCGTCGCGTCCCAGCGATTCGTAATTCACGAGCGGTTCGTGATTTCCGCTCGCCGCCGATTCGCGCACGAGGTTCTCGAAATTCACTGCCCAATCAATCGGCGGGATGTCGGTTTTGCCCCAGGCGTAGGCGTGCAGGTTATGCACGATGTTGCCGCTGCCGCAGATTAAAACGCCTTCGTCGCGCAGCGGCTGAAGTTTTTCGGCGAGTTCGTAATGAAATTCGGAGGCTCGTGTTTCGTCAATGCTGAGCTGCACGACGGGAACGTCCGCGTCGGGAAAAACGTGGCACAAAACCGACCACGCGCCGTGGTCTAAGCCCCAGCGAACGTCCGAACCGACCGCGACGGGCGCGAGCAAATCGCGGACGCGCTCCGCCAATTCGGGCGAGCCGGGCGCGGGATATTGAAACGCGAAAAGTTCGCGGGGAAAGCCGCCGAAATCGTGAATCGTGCGCGGATTCGGCATCGCCGTCACGAGCGTCGCGGGCAAATACCAGTGCGCCGAAACGCACAAAATCGTTTTCGGGCGCGGGATTGTTTGTCCGATTCGCGCCCAGCCGCGCGTGTATTCGTTTTCCGTTATCGCGTTCATCGGATTGCCGTGTCCGAAGAAAATCGCGGGCATCGTGTCATTCATTTTTTAATTCCTCGTTTCGAGTCGCGGCTAATTTTTCTCCCGATTCGTCAACTGCCGTTTAGTTTAAAATAAATAAATTCCGCGCTTTTAATTGTGCCGCAAAACCGTTAGTTTTGTAACTGTCGAAAACAAGATGCGGTCGTTTTTATCAATCATCGAAATTCTCGCGGTGCTGGCGTTCGCGTATTCCGGCGTGGTCGAGGCGCGCCGACACGGATTCGATTTCGTCGGCGTGCTGACAATCGCCTTCGTCACGGCTTTCGGCGGCGGCACTTTGCGCGACGTTCTGCTCAATCGTCATCCGCTTTACTGGATCGAGCATTGGCAGTTTCTCGTCTATATTTTCGCGCTGTCGGCGTGCGCCGCGCTGCTTCTGCGCTTCAATCAGGATTTTTCGAGCCGCCGAACTTTAATGCTGATCGACGCGCTCGGCTTGGGATTGTTCACCGCGTCGGGCGTCGGCATCGCGCTCGAAATGAACGCGCCGCTCTTGCCCGCCGCGCTCGTCGGCGTGATGACGGCGACTTTCGGCGGCGTGCTGCGCGACGTTTTATGCAGTCAAAAACCGCGCCTTTTCCAGCCGACCGAGCCGATTTACGCGATCTGCGCCTTCGTCGGCGCGTGGATTTACATCCTGCTCGACCGTCTCGGTTTCCTGCCCGAACTCGCGCTTCTCATCTGCATCGCGGTTACTTTTCTGCTGCGCGTTCTAGCCGTCAGATTCAATTTCAAACTGCCTTTTTAACATTCGCGCGGCAGCCGATGTCGCCGGCAGTGTCCGCCGCCGCCTAAAACATCGTATTGTCATTCGCCGAATCGTCCGGGAGGACTTACAGCACGTCCCAATGCTCGACTATCTTGCCGTCGTCGACGAGCCGAACGAATTTAATATAACTGGAATTTCCCTGTTCTTTTCCACTCAAGATATTTCTCAACCGTGCGTTTTTCGTTTTCCGGCATCTCCGGCAATTCCGACAAATCAAAAAACCGAAGCTCGCTGGTCTCAACGTCTGAATCGCTTAACTCGCCGTCCCAATCGGTCGCGTAAAGAATCAAACAGTAGTTTTGTGTGCGGTCGCCGTTCGGGTAAACGACGGTTTCATACTTCGGATTGGAAGCGAAACCGATGGCTTCGTAATTCTTGATTCGCAAGCCGGTTTCCTCGAAAACTTCTCTAGCGATGCAGTCTTCCGCCGATTCATTTTCTTCCGCCCCGCCGCCGGGAAACGCCCAGACATCGAAATCGCTTCGTTTGTGCAAAAGCAGTTGACCGTTCGAGTTTTCAAGCACGGCGCGTCCGCCCGCTACCATTAAAAGCCGAGAGCCGACAACTTGCCGCAGCTTTCCGAGATAAGTTGCTGAAAATTTCACCTTCGATTACCAACAAGAAGCCGTCGAACGATTGCGACGACGCGGAACGAAACCGCCGCCAAACCCGCCGAAAAGTAACGGACAAGCCAAATAACAAAGTCGCTGCCCGCGCACTCACATTCATTGAATTTTTAGCCGCGTCGTCGGGTTCGCTATGCCGCTTGCCTTCGCACAACTTCCACCGAACAGTGCGCCCGCGCCGCCACCGCCGCCGAGACGCTGCCGAGTAAGAATTTTTCGATACGGCTGCCGAAATGATTCGCGCCAACGAAAATCGAATCGGCGTGCCATCGTTCGGCTTCGCGGGCGAGAATTTGTTTCGGATTTCCCGCTTCAGTCAAAAAGGTCGCCGTCAAACCTGCCGCCCGCAATTTTTCCAGCGAGCTTTCCGCCGATTTTTCCAGCCATTCACGCTCGCTTTCGTTTGCTTCTTCAGTCCAATCGGCAACCGGCGGCATAAAAACCCCGATTGCCGACGGCGTAATCGGGTCGGAAACGGCAATCAGTTTCACTTCGCTTTGCCCGCGCCAGTTTCTCGAAGCAACCGCTTCGACCGCCGCGTCTGCGCCCGGCGAGGCGTCGAAACCGATAATCACGCGCGCAGGCATCGGGTCAACTTCAACGC
>SXVE01000277.1 GCA_005790265.1 Acidobacteriota bacterium
ATTAACTTACAACTGGTGGCGGTTGCATCGTTTCGCCGCAATTTTTGCAGGTTCGCAAAGATTCGTCGCCGTAGAATTTTTTGAAAACGCCCTGAAATTGCGTCGTGATGTCTTCGAGGTCGAAATATTCTTCGTAGAGTTTTTCGTTGCAGTTTTCGCAGAACCACAGCAGTCCGTCTTTTTCGCCCGCGCGTCGTTTGCGTTCGATGACCATTCCAACGGTGTTGGCGCCGCGAATTGGATTGTGCGGAACTCTTGGTGGCAAAAGGAAAATTTCGCCTTCTTTGATCGACACGTCCACGGCTTTTCCGTCTTCCTGAATTTTGACGAGAATATCGCCTTCGATCTGGTAGAAGAATTCTTCGCCTTCGTCGTAGTGATAATCCTTGCGCGAATTCGGTCCGCCGACGACCATCACGATAAACTCGGCATCTTCGTAAACGCATTTGTTGCCGACCGGCGGTTTCAGCAAATGACGGTGTTCGTCAATCCATTTTTTGAAATTAAAAGGTCTTTGTATTGGCATAATTTTTACACTCGTTTGCACATTATAATATCAGGTTTGCCGAAGCCGTCGGCGTCGGGAATGACGCCGGTGATCTCAAAACCGAGCTTTTGGTAAAACTCGAACGGGTGTTTTTTTAGGTTTTCGATGTTGGAAGTTTTCTCTAAAACGTTCGGGTAAAGCTCGATTCCGCCGATGCTCGTGCGATTGTTTTCATCATCGGTTCCGAGTTTTATCGTTAAACCGCCGCGCGATTTTATTTGTTGTTCCAAATCTCTGATTAGAGCTGTTCCGATTCCTTGATTTTGCAGATCCGAGCGCACGACGAGCGGATGAAGTTCCCAAACGAGCGCGTAATCGTGAAACGCGCCGATCCAGCCCAAAACATTTTTGTTTTTATCAATGGCAACGCGGCTGATTCGGTTTTCGCTTAGAGATTCGCGGACTTCCGTGAGTGCCGATTCCAAATTTTCCCACGGATTGATGCCCGACGTCGTAAAACCGTCGAGCAAAACTTCGGCGACTTGGCGGATGAAATCTTTGTCGTTCGGAACGTCAATAATTTTCATTTTCTATAGTTCGAGAATTTTATTAATCGTTCGCCAATTTCTGGCTGTTGCGGAGATTTTTAATTTTTTGCCGATATAATCTTTGCCCATCAAACTGTCTAAAACGCCGACGCGCAAATGACAGAAAATTTCGCGCTTTTTGACGAAATAACGTTCATTTTCCGTATTGTTTGACAAAAGCATTTCGCGTTTTTCATCCGGCATTTCTTCGTCCAAAAAGAAAACGTGAACATCCTTGTCGTTTTCAAATTCGCCGGCAAACGGATTGTTCTCGGCGATTTTTACAATTTCGTCAATCGTCCGCACGATTGTTTTTATTTTCAGATCGAATTCTTTTTCAATCGCCGCTTCAATATTTTCGGCGAGCTTTTTACCGCTCGTTTCGACAGTTTCAAAAATCACATTGCCGCTGTTGATATAAGTTTTGACGTTTTCAAATCCGAGCGCGGCGCAAACTTCGCGCAGCGTTTCCATTTTGATTTTGTTTTTTCCGCCGACATTGATGCCGCGCAGGAAAGCGACGTATTTCATTTGCGATATTTTTTCAGAAATTTCGTTAATCAAAAGCCGCTTCAAAGAGTATTAACTTTGAAGCGGCTTTTGCCGGTTGGCTTTTTTACGCGTTTTTCAGCGAAGCGATATCAATCACGAAACGATAGCGCACGTCGCCTTTGATCGTGCGTTCGTAAGCGTTTTCGATGTCTTGAATGTTGATCATCTCGATGTCGGAAGTGATTCCTTTTTCCGCGCAGTAATCGAGCATTTCCTGTGTGTCTTTGATGCCGCCGATGCCCGAACCGGCGAGCGAGCGGTTATTTTGAATCAGCGAAAATGCGTGCACCGGCGCGGGTTTTTCCGGCACGCCGACCAGACACATCGTGCCGTCTAATCTCAACAAATTTAAGTAAGCGTTCAAATCGTGTTCGGCGGAAACGCAGTCGAGAATAAAATCGAATTGTCCGCCGAGCGCTTTCATTTCTTCTTCATTTTTTGAGACGACGAAGTGATGCGCGCCGAGTTTTTTCGCGTCCGCTTCTTTCGACGGCGAAGTCGAGAAAACCGTGACGTCCGCGCCCATCGAGACGGCGAATTTCACGCCCATGTGACCGAGTCCGCCGAGTCCGACGATGCCGACTTTCGAGCCTTCGCCGACCTTAAATTTTCTGAGCGGCGAATAAGTCGTGATTCCGGCGCACAGCAGCGGCGCGATTGCCGCGAGATTTTCCGTGTCCGTAATTTTTAGGGCGTAATCTTCTTTGACGACGATCTGCGTCGAATAACCGCCGTAAGTCGGCGTTTTTTCGTCCATTTCCGTCGAGTTGTAAGTTTGCGCGCAATGCACCTGACAAAATTGCTCGACATCCGCCTGACAGGTTTCGCACGTTCCGCACGAATCAACAAAACAACCGACTCCGGCGTAGTCGCCTTCTTTGAATTTTGAAACCGCTTCGCCAATCTGCTTTACGCGTCCAACGATTTCGTGACCGGGAACCATCGGGAAAATCGAGTTTCCCCATTCGTTTCTCGCCTGGTGAATGTCCGAGTGACAAACGCCGCAAAATTCGATCTCAATCAAAATATCGTTAGCGCCGACATCGCGCCGCTCGAAATCGAAATTTTTGAACTTCGCATTCGCCGCTTCAACCGCATAACCCTTTGTTTGCAACATATAATTTCTCCGTTACCTTTAAAATAGATGGCTTTCAATATGAAACAATTTCGGCGCGTCGCTTGCGAAAACTTCAAAATGAAAATTTATCGCGCGGCGCAGCCGGTAATCTGTAATAAAAAAGCTCAGGAAATTATTATACGCAAAATATTCGTCGAAGCGGAAAATAGATTTTTTGAAATCATTTTCGCAGCGCGAAAAGCGTAAACTTGCGGTTGCGAAATTAATCAATCGTCGCGATTACTTTTAATTCAATCGCAATCGGCGTCGGCAGTCGGCTGATTTCGACGGTCGTGCGGCACGGTTGATTGTCCGCGAAATATTCGGCGTAAATGCGGTTGTAAATCGGAAAATCGTTTTTCATATCGGTCAGAAAAACCGTGACGTCAACGATGTTTTCCCAGCTCGAACCGGCGTCTTCCAAAATATAACGAACGTTTTGAAATACCGAACGACACTGCGTTTCGATGTCGTAAGAAACGATTTCGCCGGTTTCGCTCAAATCAACGCCGGGAATTTTTTTCGTGCCTTTTTCGCGCGGTCCGACGCCCGACAAAAACAAAAGATTTCCGACGCGCCGCGCGTGCGGATAAAGCCCGACCGGTTCGGGCGCTTGTTTGGAATTGATAATTTTTTGCTCGCTCATCGGTTTCGATTATATGCAAAACTGTGCGCGAAGCAACAAAGAATCGTGCGCGCTTTTCGCCGCAAAAGCGCGCACGATTTCTTTAGCGCTGCGTCGTTTTGAGCAGTTGTTTGATTTGCGAGCTGACCGATTCGATGTCGATCGGTTTGGCGATGTGCATTTGAAATCCGGCGGAAAGCACGGCAGCGCGGTCTTCGACGCCGGTGTAAGCGGTCATTGCGATTGCCGGAAGAAATTTATTTTTCGCCGAAGACAGGCGGCGCACGCGTTTAATCAAATCGTAGCCGTCCATTTCCGCCATACTAATGTCGCTGATTAGAAGGTCAGGACTGATTTTTTCAATCGCGCGCAGCGCCTCGGCAGCGCTGTTGAGCGCCGTTACTTTTGCGCCGTGACTTGCCAAAACGAAGCGAAGCAGTTCGAGCGAATCGGCTTCGTCGTCAACGATAATGATTTGCACGTTTTCCAAGTCGCGAACAATCGTCGTCTGACCGGCACCGTTTGAATGCACTTCGGACAACTGTAATTCATCGTTTGTCACAGCGTCCGCAATCACAATCGGAAGTGTGACGACGAAGGTCGAACCTTGATTTTCGCCGGCGCTGTGCGCGCTCACTTCGCCGCCGTGCATTTCCACGATTGATTTGACGATGGCGAGTCCGAGTCCGAGTCCGCCGTATTTTCGTTTCGATGAGCCGTCCGCCTGCCGGAATCGCTCAAAAATATCGGGCAAAAGCGATTCGTCAATGCCGATTCCCGAATCTGTGACCGTGATTTTCGCTGTTGTGCCGTGCGTTTTGAGCGTGATCGAAACGTTTCCATCGTCCGGCGTAAATTTGACGGCGTTGGTCAGCAAATTATTGATTACCTGCTGAAGCCGATGCGCATCGCCGGTCGCGAAACATTCTTCGTTTTCCGTTTCCGTCGTCAAGACGATGGATTTTTCCGCAACTTGCGCGCGGACGAGTTCAAGGGCGTCGTGAATGATTTTGCACAAATCAAACTTTGTCATTTCCAGCCGAAATTTGCCGGAAATGATGCGCGAAACATCGAGCAGATCTTCGATCAAAGTGTTTTGCAAACGAATGTTGCGTTCGATGACTTCGATGGCTTTCTGCGTTTTTTCTTCGTCTAAAATGCCTCGATTCAGCATTTTAGCCCATCCGGACATCGCGTTGAGCGGCGTGCGCAGCTCGTGCGAAAGAACGGCGAGAAATTCATCTTTTGACCGATTTGCGGTTTCGGCTTGTTCGCGTAATTCCTGTTCGCGCAGTAGATTTTGTTCGCGTTCCTGTTCGGCGGTTTTACTTTCAGTGATATCGCGCGAAACCGACAAGATTTTTTCCACACTGCCGTCGCTGCCGCGCACCGGCGTGGCGATGACGTCCCACCACCGCGATTTTCCTTTCGCCGTCGGGCACGCGCCGACAAACCGACCGATTTCGCCGCTCTGCACCGAAGCAAGCGTTTCTTTGACCATCGCGCGGCTTTCGTCCGACCAGAATTCAGCCCAGTCGCGATTTTCAAACTCGGTAAAATCGTCTATTTCCATCAAGCGCAAGCCGTTTTCGTTCATAAAAACGAGTTTGCCGTTTTTGTCGAGCAGTTTCACACAGTCTGGGCTGCTTTCGATCACGGTGCGGTTGAATTGTTCGCTTTCGCGCAGCTTGCTTTCCGATTTTTTCCGTTCGGTGATGTCCTGCACGATGACAAATCGCGCGTCGCGCCCTTTAAATGTTATATCGTGGCAGTTTACTTCGACATCAATAATCGAGCCGTCTTTTTTGCGATGCCGCGCCGGAATATTGCGAATCAGTCCTTTTTCGTTGCAAAACTCGCTGATGACGATTTCCGCCGAAGCGCCGTCAAACGCGTCAAGCTCGTGAAGCGTCATCAGCGTAAATTCTTCGCGCGAATAACCGTAATGCGAAACGGCAAAATCATTGACGGCGAGCACGGCAAGCGTTTCGCGATCAAAAACGAGCGCCGGCAGCGGCGTGTTGTCAAACAACAACCGATACCTTTCTTCGGAATGCAGAATTTTTTCCGATGCCAGTTCTTTTTCCTGGTAAAGTTTGACTTTATCAACGGCGTTCGTCACGGCGCGCAGCAAATCAATCGGCGTCGCGCGGTCTTTGACCAGAAAATCCTGCGCGCCGAGACGCATCGCTTCGACGGCGATTTCGATATTGCCCGAACCGGACAGCATCACGATTGGAATGCTGTTTTTTCCATACAAATTGCTGATCTTCTCGATTAAATCGGTGCCGTTCGCGTCAGGCAAATCATAGTCGAGCAAAATGCAGTGCGGTTTTTTCTCGGCGATTGAATCAATCGCCTCCTCAACGCTTTCGGTGTCCACGAATTCGTAAGTTTCGGTATTGCTTTGCAGCAAATAACGCCGAAAAATAGCGCGATCCGACGGCGAATCGTCAACCAGCAAAATTCTCATTGCGAGAGCCGAGAAATTATCTTCATTATTCATCAATTTACCGCCGCCGGAATCGTCGCCGTCTCAAACCAATACTTGATCATCAAATTGATCGAATTGCGGAATTTATCAAAACCGACCGATTTGATTTGATAACCGTTGGCGCCGTTGCGATAACAATATAAAATGTCGCGCGGATTGTTCGACGTCGTCAGAATAACCACCGGAATTTCCTTTAACCGTTCATCGCCTTTTAACTGCAGTAAAAAGTCGCGTCCGTCGGTTCCGGGCAAATTCAAATCGAGCAGAATCAGCGCCGGAAAATCATCAGTTCTTTTTTTCTGCGAAACGTTTTTGCCGCGCAAAACTTCCAGCGCCTGCTCGACATTAGTCGTTCGCTTAAGCTGTAAATCGTAACCGGATTTTTTGAATATGCGCGCCGTCGCCAAATAATCCTCGTCGCTGTCCTCGATCATCAAAATAGTTTTTCCAATGATTTGAGCTGCGTCCATTTTTTTGTCACCCCAATGTAAAATAAAATGTCGTGCCTTCGCCCGATTTCGATTCGAGCCAGATGCGTCCGCCGTGACGTTCGATGATTTTTTTTACGATCGTCAGCCCCGCACCCACGCCTCCGCCGTATTCATTTCGTGCATGAAGACGCTTGAAAATACGGAAAATATTTGTGTGGTGTCGCTCATCAATTCCTATGCCATTATCGCGCACGTAAAAGAGCTGCTCGGTTTTAGCTTCCTCGGCAACATTGTTGAGCGCGTTTTCGAGATAGCCGATTTCAATTGTTTTCGCTTGGTTTTTATTATATTTGATGGCATTTGATATCAAATTGGTAAAAACTTCGCCGATGCGCACTTCATCAACACTCGCCGACGGCAATTTTCGCGGAATTTTGATTTCGACTTGGTTTTCGTCAATTCTGGTTGAAAGCATCATCAGCGAATCCTGCACAACGTCGTGCAAATCGGCTTCGCTGCGCTGCAAATCAATGCGACCGACGCGCGAATAATGAAGCAGCGAATCGAGCAGATTTTCCATCCGGTCGGTTAATCGAACCAGCGTTTTGAGCCGGTCAATCGCTTCTTCGTCAAGCTGCTCGCCGTAATCTTCGAGCAGAAAATTCGAGTAATTATTGATTCCGCGCAGCGGTTCCTTTAAATCGTGCGACGCGACGTAAGCGAACGAATCGAGTTCGGTGTTGCTCGCTTCGAGCTGTTTGTTTAATTCGCGCAGCTCTTCGATGCGGCGCAAAATGATTTCGACGAGCAATCGCCGCAGATTTCCGGCAAACTCGATTTCAAATTTTTGCCATGGTTTCGATTGTCCGCGCACTTCCGTTTGCCACGCTTCAAAGGATTGGCGCGGCGTCAGCCGTTCGCCGAATTTGCCGCCAGCCGCCGGTTTCGCCGGATTTCCCGCCCATTCGACCGTATGCGCGTGTTCGCGGCGAAACCAAATGATATATTCCGGCGCTTTTTGCGTCAGCCGCGCCGCCAGTATTCCGCTCGCCGACGGCGCGTATTCCGCCGCCGTCGGCAGATATTTGGAGATTTGATTGGTGGCGAAAACGTCCTGCGGCTGATCTTTCCACAGCCATTCGACGAGTTTTTTGACGTAAAATTCGTCGGGCGTCGTGCCGATCAAGTGAATTTTATTCTCGAAAACGAGCGCCGCGCCGTCGGCTTCGATGCTCGCCAAAAGATTGTTCGCGCCGGAAAGCAGCGCTTCCTGAATGTCCGGCGTTTCGCTTAATTCGCTGATTAAATTATCGCTGAAATGTTTCAGCCGCGTGATGTATTCGTGGTTTTCCGAGTTTGTTTTCGATTCGACTTGCAGTGAAATCGTGTGCGCCAAAAATTCGCAGAGCATTCGCGCCGCGTGCGAAATATAACGCGCCGTGCCGTGGTGACAGGCGATCAAACCCCACAGTTTTTCATCTTTGACGATGGAGATTGACATTGTTGCGCACGCGCCGATGTTTTTCAGATATTCGACGTGAATCGGCGACATCGCGCGCGTCGCCGCATAACTCATATCGAGCGGCTGAACGGTTTGCGGATTAATCGTCGGCACGACCGGCACGGAAACGTCATTCACGTCCGTCTTAAAGCGCAAAGTTTGTTTGAGATAAAGCG
>SXVE01000278.1 GCA_005790265.1 Acidobacteriota bacterium
CAACGGTTGCGGTTGCATCGCGCAGCGCGTAAATTTTCCGGTCGGCGGGCGCGATTTCCGCCGTTTGTCCGGTCATCGCGAAGCCGCACTTTTTGATGATTCGTCTGAATTCGGCGGTCGAAAGATTGACGTTGTAACCGGCGATTGATTCGAGTTTGTCGAGCGTGCCGCCCGTGTGTCCGAGTCCGCGACCGGAAATCATCGGCACGGCGACGCCGCACGCTGCGGCAATCGGCGCGATGATTAAAGAAGTTTTATCGCCGACGCCGCCGGTCGAATGTTTGTCGGCGACGGGCGCGCCCAAATCCGAGAAATCGAGCGTTTCGCCGGAATTGAGCATCGCGTCGGTCAATAAATTCTGCTCGCTCAAATCCAAGCCGTTCAAAAACATCGCCATCAAGAGCGCCGACGTTTGATAATCAGCCCACGTTTCGTCGCAGACGCCGTTGATAAACAAATTGATTTCGGCAGCGGACAGTTTTCCGCCGTCACGTTTTTTCTGAATAATTTCCTGCGGTCGCATCGTTTTACAACTTTAACAAAAGTTTGTCTCTACCGAATGATTTTTTCCTCAATCCTGCTAAAAAACCTTTTCATTTTGCGCGCCGATAAGTCATAATAGATTTTGCTATGAGAAGTAAAAACATTTTATCAATCGCCGCTTTTATTATCGCTTTTGCATTTTCCGCCGCTTTTGCCAGTTTGTTTATCACCACGCCGATGCCCGCGACGCAAAATTATGTCGTTGCCGGTCACGGCGCGGGACGAACGAGCTGTTGGAAAAACAGCCGCAGCAATGCAACTGCCGGAAAAATCGAAGACTTTTTACGCCGCGATGTCAGCAACGGCAACGCGCGCGACCGCAAATCATATCGCCTAGGCAAAAATTTCGACTCGCCGCTCAATGCTTCGTTTCCGCGCTACAACGCGATCATCGAAGAGTACGCGGGAACAATGACCGATTTGGACGAGAGCCAATTGCCGCAGGATTTCCAAAACGCTTGGCGCGAACACGTTTCCGCGTGGAGCGATTACTCGGAATTTTTAAACAATTCCGCCAAAGCGGGAGCCACCAACGTCGAACATTTTGATCGCGCAAGAAATCGCTATGATGACGAAATCAGCTCGACTTGGTACGAAGTTCTGCGCGTCGGCAGAGCTTACGGAGCCGATACTTACTAATTTCGTCAACTGCTGATTAAATAGTTTTCAGTAATCAAAAAAAGGAGATTAAGCGAATAAAAAACACGAGTGTTTTTTATTCGCTTAATCTCCTCTTTTATTTTCGTTGCAGTAAAATTACCGCTTCCGTTTTGATCGCCCGATTTTCGCCGACCGCATCCACTTTTTCGCCGGTTTTTGCTTTGACGCTGACAGACTCGATTGGAATTTCGAGCGCCTGCGCCAGATTTTCGCGCATTCGGTCAATCAGCGGGCGCAGTTTCGGCTGTTCGAGATTAATAACCGAATCGAGATTGACGACGGCAAAACCTTTTTCCCGCATCATTCGCACGACTTCGCGCAGAAAAACAAAACTGTCGGCGTTTTTCCATCGCTCGTCTTTATCGGAAAAATGCGCGCCGATGTCGCCGAGCGCGAGCGCGCCCAAAATCGCGTCGGTCACGGCGTGCGTCAAACAATCGGCGTCCGAATGTCCGACCGCGCCGAGTTCAGATTCCAGATTTACGCCGCCCAAAACGAACGGTTTTCCTTTTTCGAGGCGGTGAATATCGTTGCCGAATCCGATTCTGAACATAATTTCGCTGTGTTATTTTTTGTTAATTTGATGGTTCAGCCAAAAACATCTCGGCGATGCGCAAATCTTCCGCGTGCGTAATTTTGATGTTTTTGGCGCTTCCTTCAACGATGCCGATGCGGACGCCGATTTTTTCGACCAGAAAACATTCGTCCGTCGCGGCTTCGCTCAAATCAGCGCGCGCAAACGCTTTTTTCAGTATTTCAACGCGAAAAGCCTGCGGCGTTAAAGCGCGGCGAAGATTGCGCCGTTCGATTGTGCGAACGATTTTTTCGCCCGCAATCTCTTTGATCGTATCGTTGACGGCGCCGACCAAACACGCCGCGCCGATTTCTTCAGCCTTTTCGATTACGCGCTCGATTTCATCGCTTGAGACGAGCGGACGCGCGCCGTCGTGCACGGCGACGATTCTCGTTTTTTCCGCATCAATTTCTCGCAAACCGTTCGCCACCGATGCGGCGCGACTTTCGCCGCCCGCGACGATTTTCGATAATTTACGCAGTTGATATTTTTCAACCTCGACGCGAAAATTTTCAATTTCCGCCGCCGATAAAACCAAAACGATTTCATCAATCGCCCGGCAATTTTCAAATTTTTCTAAGGTGTAAATGATGATCGGTTTGCCGTGAATCGCGAGAAACTGTTTCGGTTTTTCCGCGCCGAAACGTTTTCCAACGCCCGCTGCGACGATGATGACTGAATTCATATACAAATGAGCGGTGAGCGGCGAGCAGATTTTTCTAAAAAGTCAGTGTTAAAATTATTACTTAAACTGCCCGCCGCGCGCTTATTACTCAAGTTCTTCAATAATCGTGTTCTGGCGCAGCTCGCGCGTCGCTTTGCGAAAACCGGCTGATCGCGAATCGTGAATGTTAAGCTGGCTTTCGCTCGAAGAATCGCCGCTGCCGTCAACGCCTTCTTCCCACAATCTGCCGAAAATCATTTTGCCGGCGGTCGTCTGCAAAACGCTGGTCACGGCGATGTCGGCTGATTTGCCGATCAAACGCCGCGCGTTATCAATCACGACCATCGTTCCGTCGTCGAGATACGCGACGCCCTGATTATATTCCTTGCCTTCTTTAAGGACGAAAACGCGCATCGCTTCGCCAGGCAAAACAACCGGTTTGAGCGCGTTGGCGAGCTCATTGACGTTTAAAACCTGCACGCCGCGCAGCTGCGAAACTTTGTTTAAATTAAAGTCGTTGGTGATAATGACGGCTTCAAGTTCCTTGCCGAGTTCGATCAGTTTCAAATCAACTTCTTTAACCGCCGGATAATCGGTTTCGACGATTTGAATATCAATTTTTGAATTGTTGCGCAGCCGCTGCAGCATATCGAGACCGCGCCGTCCGCGCTGGCGTTTGCTTGAATCGGGCGAATCGGCAACTTGCTGCAATTCGGTCAGAATAAACTGCGGAATAATCAAAGTTCCGCCCAAAAATCCGGTTTCGGCAACATCGGCGATGCGTCCGTCAATAATCACTGACGTATCTAAAACTTTGTAATCGCGTTTGACGACGTTTTTGTCGGAGAAAATTCCGCCGAGCGCCGACAAATCAATAAATTCTCCTTTCGCCGCGCCGACCATTAAACCGATGTACGCCATAAACGAAACGAGCGCGACGGTTAGAAACGCTTTCATTTCCGCCGGAACCGCCGTTGTTTCGAGCGAGCTGATCAGCATTCCGATCAAATAAGCGCCGACGATTCCGAGAATCGAACCGATAGCGGCGCCGATCAAAGTTTTCAGCGTCGCGCGCCGCACGCGCATTTCAAAAGCGATAATCACGGCAGCAATTATCACGCCGATCAGCGCGGAAATAATTCGCTTGAGTTCGACGTGCTCGGCAAATCTTTCCGCTCGCGCCAAAGGATTGAGCAGATACGCGACCGCTCCGAGCAGAAGCATAAAGCCGATTCTAATAATGAGAATGTCCATTTTCATCGGGGAAATTTTAGCACGAAATTTGACTAACCGATAATTAATCGGCGAAGCAAGCCGAAACTTTCGGCGGCTACTCGATTTTGAGCGTCTGACCGTTTATGGAAATTGCCTCGGACGACAATAAATAAACGATTGTCCGCGCCGCATCGTCTTCGGAAATGCCGATTTTCGGGCGAAAAAGTTCGGCGTCCAAACCGCTTTCGCGCGTCGCTTTTTTTTCGCTGACGGCAACGCCGTTGACGCGAAATTTTTCGGGCAGCGACGCGGCGAGCGATTCGGTCAAACCGACGAGCGCGCTCTGCGATGCGGCATAAACGATGTTGTTTTGACTTTCCGGCGTATCGAGCGCCGACGCGACATTGACGATTTTTGGTTTCGGACGCGCGTTCATCAATCGAATCGCATTTTGCGTCACAAAAAAAGCCGCTTTCAAATTCGCTCCGAACGTTCTTTCGTAAATGTCTTCCGTAGTTACAATAAATGACGAATCGTTTTCGTATTTCAAACAATTAACCAGCAAATCGAGCCGACCGAACATTTTTTCGACTTCGCCGACTAATTTCGCCGCGCCTTCGGTCGTCGTCAGGTCGGCTTCGACGGCGGCGGCGAGCGTTCCAAGATTGCGCAGTTCGCCGAGCGCGTCGGAATCCGTGCCGGAAACGCCGGAGAAACCGACGATCACGTAACAGCCCTGCAAAGCGAGCTGCAAAGCGACGGCGCGACCGATTGGATTAGCTCCGTCAGTAATCAGCGCGACTTTTTCGGCGAAAGCGTGAATTGATTGAGCGGGCATAAATAGTTAAATGGAAAATTAAAAATGTAAAATGTAAAATGTAAAGACGAACTCGTTGTTTATTTTCCATTTTACATTTTGCATTTTCCACTTATTTTTGAGCAATGGCAAAAACTCCGAACACGATATACGTCTGTCAGCACTGCGGCGGACAGCAGCGCAAATGGCACGGCAGATGTCCCGACTGCGGCGAATTTAACTCGCTCGTCGAGGAAAGATTTCGACCGACGGCGCAAGCAGTCGGCAAAGCGTCCAAAGCAATTGGCGCGCGCGCCGGATTAAGCTCTTTTCGCGAAATCAAACCCGTTTCCTATACGGAAATCGAATCGCAGGACGACGCGCGAACTTCGAGCGGAATTGACGAATTCGACCGCGTTTTGGGCGGCGGCATCGTCGCCGGTTCGCTCGTTTTAATCGGCGGCGCACCGGGCATCGGGACATCAACTCTGGTCATTCAAGTCGCCGATAAACTCAGCAAAAACAACACGAAAATTCTCTACGTTTCCGGCGAGGAATCTGAACGCCAAATCAAAATGCGCGGCGAAAGATTAGGCTTGAACGCCGAAAATTTGTTTCTTTTGCCCGAAACTAATCTCGAAAACATTCTGGCAGAAGTCGAGAAATTACAGCCCGACGCGATTATCGTTGATTCTATTCAAACGGTTTTCAGCGGCGCAATCGAGTCCGCGCCCGGTTCGGTTTCCCAAGTCCGCGAAGTCGCCGGACAATTTATGATGTTCGCCAAAGGCACTTCCACGCCCGTTTTTATCATCGGACACGTTACGAAAGAAGGCTCGATTGCCGGACCGAAAGCGCTCGAACATATTGTTGACACGGTTTTATATTTTGAAGGCGACCGCCATCACAATCACCGGATTATCCGCGCGACGAAAAATCGTTTCGGCGCGGCAAACGAAATCGGCATTTTCGAGATGACCGGCGAAGGCTTAAAAGCCGTCGGCAATCCGTCGGAAGTCTTTTTACAGGAACGTCCCGAAGGCGCGAGCGGATCTGTCGTCACGGTTTGTATGGAAGGCACGCGCCCGATGCTCGTCGAAGTTCAAGCGCTCGTGACGGGAACAAAATTCGGCACCGGACGCCGAATGGCGCAAGGATTCGATTACAATCGCACGTCGCTTTTAATTGCCGTCTTAGAAAAACGCGTCGGTTTCCAACTCGCCAATGACGACGTTTTTATCAACGTCGCGGGCGGTTTGGAAATTGACGAACCGGCGGCGGATTTAGGCGTCATCGCCGCAATCTCGTCAAGCTTTAGAAATTTGCAAATCCCGCCCGACACTGCAGTTTTCGGCGAAGTCGGCTTAACCGGCGAAGTGCGCGGCGTTCTCCAAGCCGAAGCAAGAGCGAGAGAAGCGCAAACGCTCGGCTTCAAAAAATTAATTCTGCCCGCGTCGAACAAAAAAGGTTTGGAAAAACTCTTGGGAATGCGCGTCGTCGGCGTAAAAAATCTGGAAGAAGCGTTAGACGAATTGTTTTAATGAAGCATGGAAAACTTAAATGCCTATATTAAAGCGGCGATTATTTCAGTTTTTTTGTCTTTCCCTTTTATAA
>SXVE01000279.1 GCA_005790265.1 Acidobacteriota bacterium
AATCTCCCGAATGCTGCGTTGCAATTCGCGGTCGTCGGTGATTGGCGAGACGAGGGCGACTTCGGCGGCGTTGATCGGGGCAATTCCTTTGGCGATCATTTGGGCGGCGTAGATTAAAAGTCGGGTGGAAACGCCTTCTTCGAGTCCGTGACCGCGCAGGTTGCGGACTTTTTGACCGATTTTGACTAAATCTTCCGCCGTCGGCAAATCAATTTTGCCTTCTTTGGCGACGATTTCGGCTTCGGCTTGCGGTTCCGGGTAATCGAATTCCATCGCGACGAAACGCTGGCGCGTGGATTGTTTGAGGTCTTTTAAGATTGATTGATAGCCGGGATTATACGAAACGACGAGCATAAATTCCGGCGGCGCTTCAATGACCGTTCCGCGTTTTTCAATCGGCAGACGGCGGCGGTCGTCGGTTAACGGGTGAATAATGACGATCGTATCTTTGCGCGCTTCGACGACTTCGTCGAGATAGCAAATCGCGCCCGCGCGGACAGCGGCGGTCAAAGGTCCGTCATGCCAGACGGTTTCGTCGCCTTCGAGCAGAAATCTGCCGACCAAATCGGTCGAAGACAAATCTTCGTGACACGCGACCGTAATCAAAGGGCGCTGCATTCGCCACGCCATATGTTCGACGAAACGCGTTTTGCCGCAGCCTGTCGGACCTTTGAGCATCACCGGCAATTTCGCCGTGTAAGCCGCTTCAAATAATTCGATTTCCTGTTTGACCGGCAAATAATAAGGTTCGTTGCCGACTTTGTATTTTTCAACCGCTAATTCCATAGAATTCAAGTATAAAAAATTGAAACCGCAGATGCACACGAGCGACACAAATTAAATCAAAAATATGTGCACTCGCCGAACGTCTGCGGCTGTGTTGGTAATATTTGTTTAGCTTCTGAATTTGTCCCAATCGCCCCAAATCGCGAATGTTGCACCCGCCGTTTGCAAATTGACGAACAAGGTTTTGCCGTCTTTGGAAAACGTCGAACCGGCGAATTCGCTTTTTGGAAATTGCGCCGAGATGTTTTTCGCAAAATCGGCGATGCGTCCGCCGGACGTTAAAATGCGCATATAATTGTCGGGCGTGCCGCCTTCGCCGATATAATCGCTGTCTTCACAGATGAACAGCAAATCGGTTTTCGGGCGCAGACAAATATTGTCCGGCATATCAAGAACCGTGCGGCTCGGCGATTCAAACAACAGCGTCAATTTTCCTTCGTTTTTGTTTGTCGCCTGATACATCCAAACCTGCCCGCCGCCGTTGTCGCCGCCGCTCGTCGAAGTGAAATAAATTCTGCCTTTGTCGTCCGCGTGACAGCCTTCGAGCCGTGCGAAAACCGCCGCGCCTTTTGCCACGCCCTGTTTGGAAACCGCCGTTTCGTCAAGGTCCGCTTCAATCGGATCGGGATTATCAATCGTCACCCAATCGGCGGTAAAAGACATTCCGGTTTTCTGTCCTTTGCGCGTGTCGTAACCGTCTTTGTCCTTGATTTTCAACATTTGCAGCGTTCCGCCTTCGGCAAGCCGCTTGTTTCGCTTCGGCAAAAACCGGTAAAACCCGCCCGGACTGTAATCTTCGGTCAGATAAATCGTGCCGGATTTTTTGTCAACGACAATCGCTTCGTGAACGAATCTGCCCATCGCTTTGAGCGGCACGGGCGAAACCGCGCTGTTTGCCGACGCGGAAACTTCAAAGCAATAGCCGTGCGGCTTGGCGAAACCGCCGATTTTCGCGCCGCTTTTCAAAGTTCGTTCGGTTTGTCCGAGCGTCGTTTCCTCGCACGAAATCCAACTGCCCCAAGGCGTCGCGCCGCCCGCGCAATTGATTAAAGTGCCGCTGAGACTAACGAAATCGCGCTCGATTTCTCTGGTTTTCGGATTAATTACCAAAGTCGTCGTGCCGCCGCCCGCCGCTTCGTCGTAATGATTGCCGCTGCCGATTCCCGCGCCTTCTTTTGGGACGCGCCCGCCGGAAACTTCGTGATTGCGCACGATGCGCAGCTCGTTTTTCACCTGAAACGTCGCCATTCCGTCGTGCGCGGCGGGCGTCGGTCTGCCGTCCGTCAAAGGATTTTGCGCTTTGCCAAACACGTTATATTCAAAACCGTTCGGCAGCGCGAGAAAAGTTTCGCCCGTATTTTTTGTCGCGACGGGCGCGAGTTCGCCAAATCCGGCGGCGCGCAGATTTGCTAAATTGCCGGTTTCGGCAAAGGCGAGCGCGCGCTTTTGAAAGCCGCTGAAAGCGGCAATCGCGCCGCCGGTCGCCAAACTGATTTGTGATAAAAAGTGACGTCGGTTCATAATTTCAACTGAAATAATTCGCTTTTTTAAGTTTTCTGACCTGTTTTTCGATTATAACTTTTGGATGCGGCGGAGCGGAAACGAGCGCGGTTAAATATTTGTAAACGCAAAATTCGGCGCGGATTTTTGCGGCGGCTTCGGAATTTTTCGGCGCGCGGTTTGTTTTTCAGTCGCGCCGCGCGACGCCTTCGATTTCCAGAATCAAATCGGCGCCGAAACATTTGGCGGGCGTTTGAAAACCGGCGCGGTAATTTCCGTTCAAAACTTTTTCGGCGATGTTGAGCGCGGTCAAAACCGTCATCGCGTAACCTTCCATTCCCGTTTGGCGCGCCTCGACTTTATTGCCGTTTTCATCCGACGCTTCGCCCCACAAATAAGTTTTGCCGCTCGCGCGTTCGCTTTCGTCGGGTCCGCCCGCTGGAATTTGTTTTTGCAAAATGTTCTGAACGAATTTACGTTTCAAAAGCCAGCCGAGATAACGACTCAGTTTGAGCATTCGCAGATTTTCTTCGGGCACGACCGTGTAGACCTCAATATTCGGAATTCCGGTCGAATAAAACGCCGTCGCGACATCGCCCCACGGAATCGTGACGGCGTTTTTTTTAGTCTCGCCGAAATCAATCTCACGCGTTTTCCACGCCGCCGGAACCGGCGTAATTTCGCCGCTGCGCCGAATCGCGCCGCCGTTTCCGGCGTTCAAAAGCATCGTCGTTTGCGTGCCGTGCGAGATTTTGCCGAGTCCGTAAAAAGCGAGCGTCAAATGAGTCGCCGACGGCAGCCGATTTTTCAAATGCAAAGCTAAACAATCCGACGGCACGACATCGAAACCGACGCCGGGCATCAGCATAATTCCCGCCGCTTTTGCGTCCGCATCGCGCCGCGCAACCGCTTCAAAAACCGCGATTTCGCCGGTAATATCGAGGTAATGTTTTTTGAGTCGCAGACACGATTCGACGAGTGGACGCGACGTAATCGAAAACGGTCCGGCGCAATGCAGCACGAAATCAACTTCCTTGAGCGTATATTCAAGCGATTTTCGATCTTCCAGCGAAAACGAACGCGCCGTCAAAGCCAATTCTCGCGCGAGCGGCTCAATTTTCGCTAGACTTCTGCCCGCCAAAATCGGCTTCAAACCGCGCCGCGCCGCTTCACGCGCGATCAATTCGCCGGTGTAACCGTTCGCGCCGTAAATGAGAAAGTTCTTCATAATCGCTTTAAAGCAAAGAAATAGGACGCGGATAAACGCGGAAAAGACACGGATTTTCGCGGATAAAAGTTTGCTGAAACAGCGCGAATTATTTGATAAAAAATCCGTGCACATCCGCCGAATCCGCGTTTATCCGCGTTCCATCTTCATCATTTTTCGTCCGCCAAAATTTCCTGCACGCGTCCGACTTGTCCGTCGGTTAAGCGGACTTTGATGCCGTGCGGGTGATTGCTCGAATTGGTCAGTAAATCTTTGACGACGCCGACGGTGCGTTTGCCGGTGCGCTGGTCTTGTTTGAGAACGATGGCGACTTTTAATCCGGCGCGGATGTTTTTGCGTTCGCGGTGCGGCATTTTATTTTTCCTCCAAAATGCGCATTAAAAACGCGATTTGCCCGATGTGATAAGCGTTATGATCGGCGACGAGCAGGGCTTCGCGGAAAACGGTTTGACCGTCGCCGTGCGGAATTTCGGCGAGTAAATCAACTTTTTCGTCCGCTACGATGTCGCGCATTTTTTGCAGATCGCGCAGAATTTGCGCGCACGAATTTTGCCAGTCTGCGGCGGTCGCTTCCGGTTTTTTGTTCCAGTAACCGTCGGGAAATTCGGGCGAAACGTGTTCGGCGTTGTAACTGAATTCAACA
>SXVE01000026.1 GCA_005790265.1 Acidobacteriota bacterium
GCGGCGGTCGCTGGTAGTTCTTTGTCGTAAAAAGATACGCAAAAAAGGCGCGGCGGTTTGGATTAATCAATTCAAACCGCCGCGCCTTTTTTTGGAGATCGTAGAAATTTTAATCATTTTTTGCGGCGGATTTGAGTCAGCAAATTTTCCGCTGCTGCCAAAGCCGCATCGTAATTTCTTCGCAGATCATTGAGTTTGATTTCCGCGATTATATCCGGCGTAACGCCGTTGCCTTCGAGTTTTCGCCCGTTCGCCGTGATAAATCCGAATTCGCTCAGCGACAGTTCGCCGCCGTTTTTTAATTTTTTATAATCTAAAAATCCGAGCACGCAGCCGCACGATTGTCTGCCGACGACGCGCGCCCGTTTGTGTTCCTGCAAAGCGTTGGCGATCAGTTCGGCGGTGCTCGCCGTGCCTTCGTCAATCAAAATTACGACCGGGCGCGAGTAAAGCGGCTTGTTTTTGCCGCCTATTTGCAAAGTCATCGGCATCTCCGGCAGCGGCGGTTTTCCGCTGCGCGTTATCAAATGCGCGACGGTGATTTTTCTTTCAACAAAAAATTCGGCGATTTGAAGCCCGCTTTCGCCGTCGCCGCCCGGATTTCCCCGCAAATCCAAAATCAGCGCGGGCGCATTCCGAAATCGGCGCAGCGCATCTTTGACGGGCGCAATCACGGTTTCGTCGAATCGGCGGATTTTCAAATATGCGTAACCCGATGCGAGCGTGCGCGCTTCGACCGGCGCGGCGGCGGAAACATTGACGCTGCGCCGCACAATCGCCCGAAAAACGCTTTTGTCCGGTCTTAAAAGTTCGAGCGTGAGCGCGGATTCCGGTTCGCCGGAAAGAATTTTTGAAAAAACACGCATCTCGGTCGCGCGTTCCGATGACGACGCGCCGATTGTTTGACGCGCGGCGGCGATCACATCTTCCACCGGCTGATCGTCAATTCGGCGAACGATCATTCCGGGTTCGATGCCCGTTTGCGCGGCGCTTGATCCGGCTTCGACACTGACAATCGCCGGTTGATTTTCGACATTTCTGATTACGATGCCGGTTTCCGTTTTCCGTCGATTCGCTCGCTGCGCGCGGGCAAAAGGAGAAAAAACGCGCGTGTGCGAATCGTGCAGCTCGCCGACCATTTGGTCGAGAAGCGCGTAGAAATCTTTTTCGCCCGACGTTTTTTCGATTTGCTGCCGATAGCGTTCGCCGATTGATTTCCAGTCAACGCCGTTAAATCGCGCATCGTAATATTTTTCGTTGATGATTTTCCAAATTTCCTGAAAAGTTTCGATTTTCGCATTAAGTTCGACGGTTCCGCCTGAGGTTCCGCTACCGGCGTTTTGAGCGCGAACCGAATCGGCGCGACCGCCGAGCAAATAAAAAACACATAAAACAGCGACCAGAATTATTTGTCGGTGTTTTCGATTCAAAGTATTTTTCCGCATTTTGCCGCGTTCTCCCAAGTAAAAGTGCGATCTGAATTTTCGACCGCCGCTTTTTAAAAGCGCGGTCGGCGCAAAAAAAGTATCAGTTGAAAAAACAGCGCGCCGCAAACTGCCGCAAAAATAAATTTGGAAAAAAAAAGGCTGACCGTGCGGTCAGCCTTTTTTTCGCTTTTTACCAAAGACAAAAATCGTTTATTCTTCGTCGCGTCCGTGCGCCTGCGCAGGCGGTGATGTCGCTTCGACTGCCGTAAATGCTTCGAGAATTTTGTATGTGTGCGACGCGCCTTTCGGCACGACCCACGAATCGCCTTTTTCGAGCACGACCATTTGACCTTCCAAATGAAGTTCGGCTTTGCCTTCAATCACGTAACCGACTGTTTCGTAGTCGCGCTGACGCATTTCCTTATCGTCTTCCGGCTGTTCGTTTTCCCACAAACGCATCGCCACGTGAATGCCCGAAGCCAAATATTTCTGTCCCATATCGCCGTGCGGAGAATTTTCCGACATTACTTTTTGCACTGATGTATCGCTCATAATAATTTCCTCCAGATATTTAAACGAGCGATTTTGCAATAGATGTGCCAGCCGTTTGAATTGATGAAATCTGCGTATTATTCATACAAATTAACGCTTGCGGCGGCGTTTGCGGCGTTTGATAATCGGTCAGGAAACGATTAAGAAATGAGATTTCAGATGATTTAAGGTCGGCGCGGGCTTTTTGTTTTCGGCGTCAAGTTTTTAACGTTGACCGGCGTCAGGCGGGCGGTTTTGATCGGGTTTTGAATTTCAAAATCTTTCGCGCCGACCGGTTTGCCGTCAATAAAAATATCAACGCGATAAGTTCCCGCCGTCCAGAAACCGTCGGGCTTGCCGGTGAAATTCACCTGATCCTGCATTCCCGTCGTTTGATAGCTGACGCTGACGACTTTCGTTTCCGGTTTGACGCCGCGCACTTTGACGGCAACCAGATTCATTTTGACCAACATCGGCTTGGTATTTTCGATTTCGATGACGCAGTAAATCGGCACATCATTGACTGAAAAATTTTCACTCGTTTCGCCGATTTCGCCGCCGCTGTCTTTCGCCAGATAAATTTTTTTGACGACCGAATCAACCGCCGCGCCGTCGGCGCGTTCAATTTGCCCGAAAGCGTTGAGCGCGAAAACGGAAAAAAATATGAGTAATAGAATTTGTTTCAAAATGCGCCTCCGCAGTTTTCTGCTTGCTATAAGTTTGTGCTGCGAATCTGCCAATTAGTTGTATCAGCCAGCAAATTATTTATTTCTTTTTTGCGAGAATTCGCGCCAAGCGGCGAGTTTTTCTGATTTTGCGCACTCATCAAACGATTTCGCAGGCGATAAATTTGCATATTTTTTCCGGTGCGCGAATTCGTTCTGCTGTTATAATCAAACGAATTTATGCGCTTTGTGTTTTCCCGACGTTTTTATATTTTGCTCGCGCTCGGTTTGATTCCGCTCTCGCTTTCGTGGAATTTTCCGGCGCTGCGCGTTTTCGTGCTGCTTTACGATATTGTGCTGATCGTCGTCGCGCTCGCCGATTATTTCGTCAGCCGCAGTTTGTCCGCCGAATTCAACATTTCGCGCGGTTTTGAACGACGTTTCGCCATCGGAGACGAAACGCAAATTCACTTGAAGTTGGAAAATCGGACGAATCGCGATTTGCGACTTAAAATAAAAGACGAATTTCCGCCGGAAATGACTCTCCAAGAAACGCGCGAAGCCGAATTTACAGCGCGCGCGCAAACGGTTTCCGACTTTTTCTATATTTTGACGCCGCCGCGCCGCGGAAAATATGAATTCGGCACAACGGCGGTTCGTTATCTTTCAAAATTAAAACTCGTTTGGTGTCAGGCGAATTTCGGCGCCGCGCAGACGGTCAAAGTTTACCCGAGCATTCGCCGCGCGCGCGAAATGGAATTAAAAGCGCTCGGCGCGCGTTCGTTTTTGGCGATTCAGCGCAAAGCCGTCCGGCGCGGCGAAGGACGCGAATTTGAATCAATGCGCGATTATGTGCCGGGCGACGAATTACGTCACGTTTCCTGGACGGCGACGGCGCGCCGGAATAAATTAACGACGCGCCAGTATCAAATCGAGCGCGACCAGAATATTATCATCGCGCTTGATGCCGGTCGTTTGATGACGGGCAGAATCGGCGCGGAAACGAAATTCGACACGGCGATTCACGCAGCGCTCGCGCTGATCGGCGCGGCGGCGCGCGGCGGCGATCATTGCGGTTTGGTGGTTTTCAGCCGAAAAGTGCGGAAATATCTGCCGCCGAAAAAAGGAATCGAACACATTGACGCCGTTTTGGAAACATTGCACGATCTCGAACCGGAATTGATCGAACCGAGCTACGCGCGAGCGTTTCAATTCGTCGCTGCAAATTCAAAAAAACGTTCGCTCGTCGTTATTTTGACCGATTTGATTGACAAAGATTCGTCACGCGAGCTGCTCAACTCGCTGAAATTACTGCGCCCGCGTCATCTGCCGCTCGTCGTTACCATCGGCGACCGCGATTTGAACCGAACCGTCAGTCAAACGCCGAAGGAAATCAAAGACGTTTTCACGCAAAGCGCGGCGGAAGAAATCATCCGCCAGCGCGAATCGGCGCTCCGTTTAGTCGAATCAATCGGCGGTCTCGCACTCGACGTCACCGCCGAAACGCTCGCGCCGCGACTTTTGGAAACGTATTTGAAAGTTAAAGAAAGGGGTTTGCTTTAAGCGTCGAGCGAGATTTGATTGAAATGATGATAATTATTTTCCGTCCGATTGCTTAAATACCTGGCTCTGGCGACGGCGCGAACCTGATTCAACAACTTTAGTTTCGGCGTTATAAAATTAGATTTATATTGAAATGGTTAAGCTTTACCGTGTAATTGTTTCGCATATGAGGTTATTATGCAGAAAGTTTTCTGCATAATACACGAAAAATAGTAATTGAGCAGAAATATTTCCGCTCAATTACTAGTTAGCCGCTTCTTGGTGTTCGCGGATTTCGTCTTCAAAGTCAATGCGAAAAGTTAAAGTATCGTTATGAAATTCAACATTCTCAACAAAATTAAAACCGCCGGTTATTTCGCTTGTTTGCTTCTCGGAATCGGTTTTGGAATTATTGCAATGCCAGTTTATCGCGTCGTTACCGGCATTATCGGCGGGCGAACTGTGCAAACAATTAGCTCTCCTAATGGAAATCAGGCTGTTCTTTACAAAAAACACAATCTTGCCGATGTAAACTTTAAGGTCGCGGTTGGCGGCGAAACCGTTTACGTTTCACCCGACCTTATGCCATTTCCAGACGGAATGTATCGGGAAACTCTTGTGTGGGACGAAACCGGACGAGTCGTTGTGCTGGAGTTAATGGGAAAGCGAGTTTTTGCTTATGACATTGTTGAAAAACGAAAACTAGTAAAAGGCGA
>SXVE01000027.1 GCA_005790265.1 Acidobacteriota bacterium
CCGGAAACGCGTTTTTCCGTTTCGGTTTGCAGCCAATCGCTCTGCGGTCCGGCACCGGCGACAATCAGGCGGTAATCTTTTTCCGTGTCGCGCGCCAAAATCTCCATCAATTCGGGCAGCAGTTCGATGTTTTTTTCCGGCGAAATTCTTCCGGCGTAAAGCAAAATTGTCGCAGATTCGGAAATTCCGGCGCGCGCGCGCATCTCGCGTTTTACAATTTCAGATTTTCGCGCGGGCGTAAAAAGATCGCTGCCGACGCCGCGCGGACAAACGAAAATTCGTTCCTTCAGCGGAACGCGCGGCGCTTTGAATTTGCGCCACGTCCAGTTGAGAAACTTTGACGGTTTCGCCGTTTGCGCTTCATCCTGCACCGATTTGTAAAATTCCTGCGCCGTGTACGGCGAATTGGCGATGTGAAAATCGAAAGTCGGCAGCGTATATTTGCCGATGACGCTGCGCGAAAGCCACGCGCCGAATTTTCCCTCGGTCATAAACGAGCGAATATTGTCGTCCATTCGCTCGCACGAAAAATGAACGAGCAGCGGGCGTCCGAGCTGTTTGAATTTGCCGATGCGAATCATTGCGCCGAGCATCGAAAGCGTATATTTATCAGTTACTTCGACGATGTCGGGTTTTTCGTCGAGCAGAATTTTGCGAATCAGCGAGTCGCCCGGCAAATACTGCCAGGGCATTATCAAACGATAGCGTTTATCGAAAATCGGCGAATAATTGGCGGGAACGTAGTAAATTTTGGCGTAATCGTTGACTTCTTCGATGGTTTCGGTTTCGCCGGGAACAATCAAACGGATGTAACGGCGATGACGCGCGGCGGCGGCAAGCAGATTATTGTACGAAGTGCTGATTCCGCCGGAGTTTTTATGATAATAGTTCGTCAGGTGAACTGATTTTAGTGGTTGCTGATTCACGCGTTTTTTTATTTGTTGAAATTATTTCGCTCGGTCGGCGCGGCTGTAATAAATCAGCGACAGCGCAACGGCGAGCAGCATTAATATAATGCCGTCAACGCCCCAAAATTTGATGAATGCGATTTGCCGACCGCCGCCGTAAGTCCAAAACGCTTTGCTCGTGACGGCGATGCACAGCATTTGCGAGAAAACGCCGAACGCGCCGATGCTGGCGAGCGCGGTAAAAAAAGCGCGGCGGCGAATCATCGCGCCGATTTCGTTCGGAATAAAAGCGACGAACTCAAAAATGAGCAGCGGCAGACGTTTCAAATCGTGCAGCAGCGATTGGCTTTCCGCTTCGCCGACGATCATCACGTTGCGGCGCATAATAAATAATGTGAACAGCGCGGAAATAATCGAAAAACAAATCGAGCGGACAATCGCTTCGTCGGTGTGATCGTGCGTTGCGGTAAAATACGCGAAAGCGGTCTGCACCAAAAATTCAAAAACGTGGCTGATAAGGGGAACGACAAGCAAAATGCTCGCGAGCGCTTTCCACGCCGGTTCGACGCGGCGAAACGATTGAATCAGCGCGCCGCCGACGCCCGCAAAAAAGAATCGAAAAACAAATTGCGCGAGCGCCGCCGCCAAAGCGAGGCGAATGCTTTCGCGTCCGACCAGATAAGTTATTAAAAAGATCGGCGCGCGCATCGCTCCGCTCATAATCGCGCCTTTGTAATTCCAATACCGCACGAATTGTCCCGGATTGCGCCAGAGACTCAGCCAGGCTTCGCCGATAGTATTTTTATGAGCGCCGAGCGGCGGCGTTTCTTCAAATGTCATTTCTTTCATACTGCATGGAAAAGAAGAATCGAAATCGCCTTCGTCCGCCGAAAATATGACGAACGATGATGGCGCTTCGGACTTGTTTTCAACTTAAACTGTAAATATTACGGGCAAACCGGCAATTTATCAACGAGGAGATTTCTGTGCGTGAGCCGCAATGCGAACAGTGTCGTGATAGGCGCGGTAAACGTCTTCAAAAACAGCGTCCCAACTGCGCGAATGGGCGAATTCGCGTGAAGCCCGCTTCATTCTCGCTAATTTTTCCGGATCGTTTAATAATTCGAGCGAATGTTTGAAAAATCCGCCGAGGTTAGCGGCGACGAATCCGGTTTCGCCGTGACGCACGATAAATTTCGGTCCGCCCTGATCGGAAACGATCGCGGGAACGCCCGACGCGTTCGCTTCCTGCACGACGTTGCCGAACGCGTCGGTTTCCGACGGAAACAGAAAAACGTCAATATTGGCGTAGTTTTCCGCCAGTTTTTCGCCGCTCAAAAAGCCGGTAAATTCCGCCGTTTTCATCGTCTTTTCGAGCCATTCGCGCTCGTTGCCTTCGCCGATGATTAAGAATTTGAAATTGGTTTTGCCCGCCGCCAGCAATTTCTGCTCAAGCTCGGCGAGCAGCCGCACGTTTTTTTCGGCGCGCAAACGCCCGACAAAACCGAATCGGAATACGCCGTCGGAAACCGTTCTTTTCGCCGGCGAATAAACATCCGTATCAACGCCGCGCAGCATTAGTCGCCCGACTCGATTTGTTCCTTCGGTCAATTTATCGAGCAATTCCTGATTCGGCGCTAAAATTACTTTCGGCATTTTGTAGTAAAGCACCGCGCCGTCCATAATTTTCCGCTCGGCAAAACCGGTTACCGGACTGACTGTATTTTTCGGGAGAAAAGAAAACATCCGGCTCAAACGCCGCGCCGCGTATTCGTGCAGATTCGTATGCCACGAACCGATCAGCGGCAAATTCATTTTCCACGCCAGATACGCGCCGATAATGCTCACGTCGTTCAAGCCGGTAATGTGTAGAACGTCCGGCTTGAATTTAATCAGCTCGCGCAAAACGCGGTGCGCGTGCCGCTGAAAAAGCGGATCGTATTTCAAGCCCTCGTCCATCGGAAACGAAACGGGCGAACGCTTGAGCGACAGATACGAAACGCTGCCGTCCGTCAAAGACGTGGTTCTTTCGCCGGCGTGCACGCACAGAAAAGGATAACCATTGCGTTTGGCATATCCGACTAATCTCTTGCTGGTCATTGCTACGCCGTTGACTTCCAGAAAAGAATCGGGAAAAAAGGCGACTCGCAGATTTTTATCCACTGTATAAATATGAAAAAACTTCGGTAAATTAAATCGGCGGGTTTGGCAAACCCGCCTCGATGATTGCTTATTTATTTATGGCTGTAACTATATTGACGAAACGTTTTACGAAATCGGATCGGAAGACAGTGTCGGCGTGAAATCTTCCGTGCTCGGAATTTCAAACTCGGTGTGCGCAATATTTTTCGGAACGCGGTCTTTTTTAGGTCGCGCGAGCGCGAAAAACGGACGCATTTTCGGACTTCCCATCACGCCGAGCGTCCACACCGCCCATTGCAGCCACAACGGACCGCCGTAAACCCAGTGAACCGAAAGCGGGCGCAGTCCGTGTCCGTCGCCGACATCGAAATGAACGCGGTCGAACCATTTTTTGCGCCCTTCCGGAAATTCGGGATAATGACGCAGAATTTCGGAAAAAGATTGCAGCTGACGCGACTGCAAAGGCTGTTTATATTCAGGCATTAAAACGATTTCCGTCGGTTTGCCGCTGCGCACTTCGTCGGCAAATTCGTCGAAAGTCTTGCTGTTCGTCAAATTAATCACCGTGTTCGGTCGGCAGCCGTGACGGTCGCCGCCGGTCACCGTCGGATAATTCAGCGATTCCGCCATTTCAAGCACCGCTTTATTTTCCGACCACGAACGAAATCCGTTGATTTCAAAAGCGTGAATCCAGCGCCCGTGCTCTTTGATAAAGTTTTTAAGCAGAATTCGGTGCTTTTCTTTGCCGACGATTTCGATGTCCCACAACGGATGATTTAAGACGACGAGAATTTCGGGAGTCGAATTGAGCAGCGCGAAAACCTCGTTCAGTTTTTCGGTCGTGTGGTTTTCTTTATTAAAAGTATATTCGAGCAGCGTTTGCGACAATTCTTCAGCGCGGTCGGTCGGCAGATTATGCACGCCGACGTGAAAAAATCCGTATTCAAAAGGAACCGTCCATTCGAGCGAAATCGGTGCTTTCGAGTTTTCCGTTTGTTCGTTTACTTTGATGTTCGCGGCGATGCTGTCGTGGTCGGAAAGGGAAACGAGCGCGTCGAGTCCAGCTTCGTTAATTTGCTTTTGTTCGTAATCGTAAACTTCCTGAGCGGTTAAAGGCGGCGACCAGAATCCGGTCGAAAAGTTGATGTCTTTTCCTTCGCGAGCAATATATTTTTTTCGTTCGCGGTGCCAGAAATGTTTGACTACCGGAATCTTGGCGGCGTAATGCGGCACGAATTCCAGCATTTCCCGTGAATGTTCGGTGTGACAATGGAGAGAAACGCCCGATTTGGCTTGTGTGCCCAAATTTTCGGTTTTATGCAGAATATGCAAACGCGTTTTTTTTAAATTCATCTATTTCTCCGAATCAAAGCCTTTCAAACGTATAAAATTAACAAATAAAGGCAAAGATGTAAATTCCTCAGATGTCGCGGTTTAAGATTTTGTTGTCTTCAAACGCCGCGCCGGAAGCCGTGCGATGCTGGCTGGAATCGAGTTTTTTATAAAAATAAAGCATCGTTTTGCGCGAATAAAACAATCCGCGAAAAAAAATTGTCATAAAATAAAAAGGCGCGGTGTTTTGTATGTAGAACGAGGAAAACATCCTTAAAAATCCAGCAGGAGAGCAGCATTTATGAATTGGTTATATTCGTTAGTTTTAGCCGGGTTGATGTTCACATCCGATAGTGAATTGATGCCGACCAGCCATCAGACATACAAAAGTCAAAGCACGAGCGCCATCGTGAAATTTGACGAAACCGAAAGATTCGAGCAGACTTATCCGCTCAATGCGAACGGACGCGTCAGCGTTTCAAACGTCAACGGTTCGATTACGGTCGAAGCGTGGGACAGAAATGAAGTCAAGCTCGAAGCCGTCAAAGTCGCCGACACGAAAGAGAATTTAGACGACGTAGAATTTAGAATCAACGCGCGGCAGGACAGCTTCAGCGTCGAAGCCGATTACGACAAAGTGCAGAATCACAGTAACGGCAACTGGAAAAATTACCGCAAACTCGAAGTCCAGTTTCGCTTGACCGTTCCGCGCGCGGCGGTTCTGGACGAAGTCGAAACGGTTAACGGTTCGGTGACGGTTTCAAATTTTACCAATACGACGAAAGTTTCCGCGGTCAACGGTGAAGTGCGCGCGACGAATCTGCGCGGAACCGCCAATCTCTCAACGGTTAACGGAACGGTTGACGCCGTATTCGACAGTTTGGACGCGGGCAGCAAAATCTCTCTCGAAACGGTTAACGGTCGCGTCAATCTGATGATTCCGTCCGATTCAAATGCGACGATCAAAGCGGAGACGCTGAACGGGGAAATCAAAAACGATTTCGGTCTGCCGGTGCGCAAAGGCGAATATGTCGGGAAAGATTTGTACGGCAAAATCGGCAGCGGCGATGTGCAGATTCGCCTGAACAGCGTTAACGGCGGATTGAGCATCGGCAGAAAAAGCGACGGCAAAAATGCGAGCCAGTCAGTCAATCTTTTGACGCAGAGCGAAAATTACGAAAAAAGCGGCAGCAGCGTTAATCGTCCGAGCAACCGGCAGACGATAGACACGGCGAAAATGAATCGCGAAATCGCCAAAGCCGTCGCCGATTCGCAGAGAGAAACGGCGCGCGCTTTAAAGGAAGCGGAAAAAGAATTGAAAAATCTGCCTGCCGTTGCCGAAATTACCGAACAGGCGTTGAAAGAATCAGCCGAAGCGATTGAAGAAACGAACAAAATGCTGAATTCGCCGGAATTCAAACGGCAAATGAAAGAGAATCAGAAAATTCAGCTTGAAAATATGACCAAACTTTCCGACATCAGCTGGAATTTCGGAACGCCGCGCGTCGAGAAAAAGTCGGAAACTTTCACCGTTAACGGAACGCCGAAAGTGACGATTGACGCCAAGGGCTGCGCGGTTGACGTGCGCGGCTGGGACAAAGCGGAAGTGCAGTATTCGGTCAAAAAATATTCGCGCAGCCGCAATCAAACGCCGCTCGACGTGAAAGCGGAAAATTCCGCCGCCGGAGTAAATATCAACGTTGTCAACGCGGAAAAATCGGCGCGCGAAGGCAATTTCTTTGACGACGACAGCAATGTCAGAATCGAGGTGTATGTGCCAAAAAAGTCGAATCTGCGAATCACGACTAACGGCGAGCTGCGGCTCGAGGGCGTTTCGGGCGACATCGAATTAAACGGTGTTGACGAATCAATCAACGTGCGTGATTCGAGCGGAAAACTCCGCGTCAAGGCTGTTGACGGCAGAATCAGAATTGTCGGTTTCAACGGCGAACTCGTCGCCGATTCGGTTGACGGCGAAACTTATCTGGAAGGGACTTTTGAAAAAATCACCGCCACGACCGTTGACGGAACGATTATTTTAACCGTTCCGTCAACGGCTGATTTTAATCTCGAATCGAACGTAAGAAATATCGAAGCCGAAAACTTTAATCTCCAAGAACTCACCGGCAGAGAAAATGTTTCGCGCTGGAAAATCGGCAAAGGCGGCGCGCTTTATTTGCTTAATTCAAGCGCCGACGGAAAAATTTCGCTGCGCAGCAAAAATATTCTCGCCGCGCTCGAATAACAATAACAGAATAGATTTTTCTCAAACATTTTCATCGAAGCGGAAAGAACAAGCAAACCTTTTCGCTTCATTTTTTTGAAACTCTATGACCGCGTTTACGTTACAGTCAGAAAGAATAAAATTCTCACGTTTGTTCTTTTTTTCACTCGGTTGAATAATAATTTTTCATATTTAAAGAGGTAGTAATGCAGAGGCTCTACGCGCTCGTCGCGGTATTAATTTTTTCCGTCTGTTTAAATGCGCAGTCAAATAATGGCAACGTTGCCGGCAGCGTTAGTGAAACGGGCAACTCGCCGGTCGCCACCGCCGCCAACAAATCGGACGACGCGAAATCAGCTTCCGATGGCAATCCTAAAATCACGCTTCCTGCGGAAAAAGCCGCGCCCGTCAACATTTCCAAGATTGGGTCGGCTCCGACGATTGACGGCAGAATTGACGAAGAAGTGTGGCTGCGCGCCGCCGTTTTCAAAGATTTTTACCAAACCAATCCGGGCAACAACACGGCGGCGTCGAAACCGACCGAAGCGCTGATGATGTACGACGAAAAAAATCTCTACATCGCCTTTAAATGCTGGGACGAAAAAGACAAAATTCGCGCGACCGTTGCCAAACGCGACGAAGTTTTCGGCGAAGATAACGTTCGCGTCTGGCTCGATACTTACAACGATCAGCGGCGCGCCTACGTCATCGGTTTTAATCCGCTCGGCATTCAGCAGGACGGCATTTTCACCGAAGGACAGGGCGCGGATTTCTCCGTTGATATTGTCATGGAATCCAAAGGCGTTATCGAAGATTGGGGCTGGTCGGTCGAAGTAAAGATTCCTTTCAAATCGCTGCGTTACACGGCGGGAAAAGGAAAGTTTTGGGGCGTAAACGTGGCGCGAAATATTGATCGGCTCAATGATGAACTCGATCAATGGATGCCGGACGACCGCGATGTTTCTGGGTTTTTAGTCAAAAGCGGCAGAATCACCGGGCTTGACGAAATCAAATACGAGAGAACTTTAGAAATCGTGCCGAGCGTGACGATTGCCGAAACCGGTTCGCGCAAACGCACGATTCCGACTTCGATTATCAACGCCAACGGTTTTGATCCGACGTTTTACCCGATTGGAATTACCGATCCGGGCAAATTCGTCAATAATCCGATCAGACCGGATTTGAGTCTCAACTTAAAATACACCGTTTCGCCGAATGTTACGCTCGACGCGGCAATCAATCCGGATTTCGCCGAAATTGAAGCCGACGCGCCGGTTGTTTCGGCAAATCAGCGTTTTCCGATTTTCTTTACGGAAAAACGACCGTTTTTTCTCGAAGGCAAGGAAATTTTCGATTCGCCGCTGCAGCCGTTTTACTCGCGGACGATTGTTGATCCGGATTTGGCGGTGAAAGTAACGGGAAAAACCGGCAAAAATTCGTTCGGTTTGCTCGTCGCTTCGGACAACGCGCCGGGCAATTATTCGGAAGACGAGCGCGGCGATTTGGATGCGTGTCAGCAGTCGAGACAGTATTTTCCGAATCAATTTATTCGCTGCGGCATCGAAGAATTCGTTGATAAAAACGCGCTGTTCGGCGTTTTGCGTCTCAAACGCGACATTGGCAATCAGCACAACATCGGTTTTTTCGCCACCGCGCGAACTTTTCCGAAAAACCGCAATTTTACGAGCGGTTTCGACGGCGTTTTCAAGCTCAACCAGAAAACCATTCTCAATTTTCAAGTTTTAGGCACGCATTCGCGCAAATTTTTCTACAATCCGAACGAAGACAACACGCGTTATCGCACCGGCAACGGCATCGGTTATCAGATCAGTCTCGATTATACGACCGACACGCACGGCTGGTATGCCGAAGCCGTCGGACGGTCACGAGATTACCGCGCCGACGCCGGATTTACGCGCCGCACAAATACCAATTCGATATTTTTCGCCAATCGCGTCAGCACGCGCTCAAAGCCGAAAGAAAAAATCATTCGGCTCAACTGGCAGCAGGTTGCGCGATACACTTACGATTGGAACGGGCGTTTGCAGGATGTCGGCGCGAGCACGAGTTTGAGCGCGACTTTGCAGGGAAATTTGTATATCGGCAGTGAAATCGGTGCCGGCATTGAAAGAATTTACGAGGACGAATTCGGCGCGCGCCGCAATCCGGCGAGAAATCAGCCCGGCGCTTTTTTCGGCGAGCCGACGCGAACGACAACGCAGCCGTATTTCAGTTTGAACGCGAGCAAAAACTTTAGCAAACAATTCGCGCTTTACGGATTCGTCGGCTCGATTATCAATGCGTTCGATTATGATTTCGGCGCGGGCAATCGTTTTCCGCGCCGCAGTCCGGCTTTTATTGATTATCTGGACAGTCCGGAATACAACAATTACATCAATCTGTTGCAGCTCAATCCGAACAATCCGAACATTCAATTTCCGAATCCGCCCGCGCTCGATCCGGGCAGAGGCTGGCAGTTCGATTTAAATGTCGGCGGCGAATATAAACCGGTTGATCCGCTGCGAATTTCGCTCGATTACACGAAAAGCCGTCTTCGCCGCAACGATAACGGGCAAATCGCTTTCGATACGAATATTTTTTCGCTGCGTTCGACTTATCAGTTCACCAGATTTTTGTTTACGCGTCTGCGCGTTGATTACGACACTTTGAATGCGAACACGAGCGGGCAGTTTTTATTCGGCTGGAACCCGAATCCGGGAACGGCTTTTTACGTCGGCTACAACGATAATTTCAACTATCGCGGCTACAGCCCGTTTACCAATCAATTTGAGCCGGGATTTGAAAGAAATAGTCGAACTTTTTTTATTCGCGCTTCGTATCTCTTTCGCAAGAGTTTTTAAATTCATTTTTCTCCAAACGTAAAACTCAGGCAGCGCATTCATCGGTTGAATCGCTGCCATTTTTTTTGCTTGCAATTTTTGCTGATACGTTTGATTTGTCGGTAAATTATTCGGCTTGATAAACAAACACTTAATATTTTTCGCCGTTCTGCACCCAAACCTGAAGCAGCAGCGCGCGGCTGATCGAATGCGTGATTTCGTTGCTGAGAACTTTTTCGATTGCTTCGCGAAAACTCAATTTCACAATTTTCATTTCTTCGGAACTGTCGCGGTCAGGTTCTTCAAATTTTAGTTTTCGCGCGACGAAAAACGTGGATTCGTTTTTGATAATCGAATTGTCGAGCTGAATTGTGCCGAGTTCGGTTATTTCTTCGGCGGTGATGCCGAGTTCTTCTTTTAATTCGCGTTCGGCGGCAGCGCGCGGCGTTTCGTCTTCGACCGCACCGGCAACCGCTTCAAGCGTGTTTTTTCCGACGACGTAGCGAAACTGTTCGGTCAGGTAAACAAATCCTTCATCGTCAATCGGCAGAATGCAGACGCCCGGAACGAAATGCGCGGTCGCGTATTTTCCGTCTTTTCCGTCCGGCTGAATCACTTCGTCTTCGTAAACCTCAAAGTAATCGTTTTCGTAAATTTTCGTCGTGGATTTGATCGTCCAGTTTCCGTTTTTCTTTTCCATAGCGGTTTGTTGCCGAATATAATTTGTTATTCCAAATTAAGATAAAAAATAAAAAGGCGGATTCTTTTCGACAAATCCGCCTTTTTCCGATTTTAGAGAAATAAATATTTTATTCAAACACGCGTTCGACCGGCGTAATTGTTACGTCGGCGGATTTTACCGGAAGCGGATAAGTCGCGATGATTTTGTCTTCGCTCGTCACATCAGCAGGTTTTGGCGAAGCGTAACTGATTTTTCCCGGTTTGTTGCCGACGATTTGATCGCGCAAATCCTCGGCGTCTTTCGTAATCATTACGACGCGCATTTTTTTCGACGCGAGATGAGTTCTGATCGCGTTGTTGACATCCGCCAGCGTTAATTTCGCCAGATTCTGTTTCATATAATCGTTGTAATTCGGAATTCCGTAAAAGCGCGAATCGAGCGCGTAACCGAGTTCGGCGGATTTCGTCTGCGTCAGAATATTGACGTATTTCGTCAAAAAGTTTCTCGTCTCTTCAAAAGTCTGCTGGTCGAGACCGTTTTTGACGAGTTTGTCGTATTCATAAACGGCGGCGCGCAATGTGAAATTCGCGTTGTTTGGTTCGACGGGACGAATCCACATTTGAAAAATCTGAAATTTTCTACCCAGATTCGCGTCCGGTTCAAACTGATACATTCCGCGCGGAAAATATTCGATATACGCGTAATCGCCGTAATTCAAACCGCGCGCTTCCCGCAGGCGACCATAAAGATAGCTGTTTGACGAACGGTGCTGACCGAAATACGAGGCGACCAAGGCGAGCGCCGCG
>SXVE01000280.1 GCA_005790265.1 Acidobacteriota bacterium
CGAGCCGCGCGCGCAGATACATCGGCAATTTTGTTACGTCTTGACCGTTGAGGTAAATGCTGCCTTTTTCCGGTCGTTCAAGCCCGACGGTCATATAAAAAGTCGTTGTTTTTCCCGCGCCGTTCGCGCCGAGCAACCCGACAACTTCGCCTTGTTCGACCGATAAACTGACGTTATTAACGACCGTTCGCCGACCGTAGGATTTTTGCAGATTGACAGCCGAAAGCGAATCGGCAAGCACGTTTTCGTGTTTGCCGTTTGTTTCCCGCACTTCATTTTTTCCGAAAAATCCCAACATTCTCGCTTAATCGTTGTTTTTTATTTTGTACACCGAACGAATTCTGCCGTTCGTGCTTTGATTGGTTTTTCCCGCGCCGACCACTCGATTTTCGCGCAAAAACACCGTTACTTCCCCGCCCTGCGAAGAGCCGTTTTCCGCGTCGTCAATTTTCGCCGGATTGCCGCGCAGAGTAACGATTTCATCTTCCGCATTGTAACGCGCGAAATCGCCGACCGCGCGGCGGTTCGGCTGCGTCACGACCACGGAATTTTCCGCAATCGTCTGCGCCACATCATTGCGTTCGTTCATATAAACGTTCGCTGAACCGGCGGTAATGCGGTCGGTTCCCTGCCGAATGTCAACATCGGTTTCGTAGCGCAAAATGCGATTTTCGCGCTGGTAAGTTAATTTTCGCGCCGAAGCGAAAACCGGCACATTGATTTCTTTTCCATTTTCCTTGCGCCGCGCGTTGTATAAAACGCTCTGAACGCTGCCGTCAGCGACGAGCTGACCTTGTTTTTGCTGCAACAAAAGCTGGTCGGAACGCAAATAATTATTTTCCTGCCACGCGCGAGCGTTGCCCGTGTAAAGTCCGGTTTCCTGCGCGTGATTAAATTCGGCTTTTTCCGCTGTCACGTAAACGGGTTTTTCGCTTGCGCCGAACGGCGTCGCGCCGCCGGTTTGTTTTTGGCTGTAATAAGTCGTGCTGACATTGCCGCGCAAAATTGTTTGTTCGGCGCGCGTGTCCCAGTCAATTTCAACGGCTTTGGCGCGCGCGCGCGAATCCCAAACGGTCGGTTCGCCGCCGCGCAGCCGCACTGTTTCATCGCTTGCCGCGTAACTGATTTGACTGGCAATGCCGTTGCGGTCGAGTTCGGTGAATTTCGTGTTTCCCGCCGCGTCAAATCGCTCGACATCCTGCGTTTGCGCGCTGAAAGCGACGTTCAGGTTATCGGCGAGCAAAGTTTGCGTGCCGCGCGCATCGGTCGGCGCGGTCGGCACGCGCACGGTTTTCGTTTTGTTGGCGGCGGCGCAGTTTTTGGCGTTGTTGCCGGTTGGAAAAAATTCGCAGTCGAACCGCGCGGCGTTCACGGTCGTTCGATAATTTTGCGCCGCATTGCGCAGCGGTTCAATGAAAAGTTCGGCGTTGCCGACTGCTTCGGCTTTCGTCAAATCCTTGCCGTTCGCATTAAAAAAAGTTTTTACCGCATCGGCGGTCAAACGTTTGTTAGCGGCGTCGGGCGCGTTGTTCGGCGCGTTTAACTGCACGGTCGTGCGCCCGTCGGTCTGCATTTCGTTGAGCAATCCTTCGCCTTTAAAATTTACCCGAATCGCGTTCGGCGCGGCGAGCGCGACGCGCGCGTATTCGTTAGCTTGCGCCGGAATCAAAACCGCGTTCGCGCTGCCGACGGCATTTGCCGTTTGCAAAAATTGATTTTCATTGAAATACGAATTTAATTCGTTGGCGGAAATTTCCGTCGTTCGCTCCGGCGTCGTTTGCCGGAGAAACGCGCTGCCTTTTGAATTGGCGAATTTGAGTTTTTTGTTCGGAAAAAGCTCGGCGTTCAAATTATCGCCTTTGACGTAATCGTTTCCCTGCGCGATTTCCGCCGCGCCGTTCAAGTAAATCTTGCCGTTCGCTTGTTCGTAAATCGCATTATTGGCGCGAATGTCCGTCGGTTTCGCGTCTTCAATCGTAATGATGTGAACCGCATTTTTCAGCTCGAAACGGTCGGCGTCTTTTTCGTAAACGGCATAACCGGAATTGATTTTCGTCGGTTTGGCGTCGTTCATCGTCGTTTCGATCTGCACGTTGTCGAAAAGTTCGAGCCGCTTTACTTCCTTGTCAATTTTCGCCGTCGCTTTTTCGGTTTTCGTGCGCGTCCATTTGCTGCTGGCGCTGGTCGGTTTCTGATAAATTTCGACGTTTCCGCGCAAATCAATTTGCCGCACTTCTTTTTCTACGAAAATCGCGGTCGCGCTGTTCGATTTGATGTCGGTCGGCTGCGCGATTTCGCTGTTTTGTCCGGTCGGTATCACGTTGATAACAACGTTTTCGTTCAAATCAATTTTCCCCGCCGCCTGATCGAAAACCGCATAATCGGCGGCGATGTGCGCGCTTTGCAGTTTGTTCTGCGCCATTTGATCGTTGTCCGTCAGAGCAAACGCGTTGATTTCCACTTGTTTCAGCAGTTCGATTCTTTTTTCCCTGACGCGGACAACCGCGCCGAACGACTGACCTTTGACGTTTTCGCGTTCAAATTCGATGAATTCTTCGGCTTCCGCCGTTTCCGTCTCTTTTTTATAAACGAGCTGTTCGGTTTTTACTTTGAGCCGGTCGCGCGTTTCGATGTTGACGGCTCCGGCGAAATAAGCGGTGAAATTTTTGTTTTCCGCCGGAATATAAATGGCTTTGGCGGCGCTGATGCGGTCGTTTTGTTCGCCGGTTTCGTCGAAAACCTGCAAAAATACGTTTTCCAATTCCTGATGATTGTCGGTATAAGTCGTCGCTTTGTCAGCGCGAATATAATATTTTTTGAGATCGCCTTCGGTTTCCGTGCGTTCATAACCGCTGATTTCGGCAACGACATCTTTGGAAAGCTGCGCGTGTTCCGGTTTCAAGCGAAATTCCGTGCGGTTGCGCGCGCTGTAAAAACCGATTCCGATTGCCAGAACGACAACGACGAGCGCCAAAACCGCGCCGATGCGAAAATATTTCGGCAGATTCGCCCGCTTTTGCAGGTTTTTTATATTTTGGCGATTGTTTTCGGGCATTTACAGCTTGAAATTTTCGGCGAGTCTGGATGTTCTCATTTCTCCCGTGTGCGTGTAAAAATTCGTTTTTGCGTATTCGTCCACAATCCAAACTTCGAGCGCGCCTTTTTCCAGGTAGAGCCGCACTTTTTCTTCCATTTCCGCGCGGCTGTTCGCCGGAGATTTTACTTCGACGCAGATTTCCGGTGCTTTCGGCAGCGGCGTCGCCTCGCCGAATTCGGCGAAAAATTCGTCGGAAGCCCACGCAACGTCAGCAACGCGTACGCCTTCGCTCGTCAAAATCGAGCATTCGATAATAATTACGCCGCTTTTCTTTTCATTTTCAATTTCTCTGGCGACTTTGTTTTGCAAAATTCCGTGCCGGTTTGAAGCCGGACTCATTAAAATTTGCCCGAATTTATTTAATTCAACTTTGTAAGGCACATCTTGAAAAAAAGGATTTTTCATTAATTCGTGCCATTTTACCGATAAATCCATTTTTCTTTTCTCCGCCTCAACTCGGATTTGTTTTCAAATCTTCGACGACCAACTGAAGTCTGGTGTTTCCGTTCCAGACGTTCGCTTCCGGCGTGTAAGCTAGTTCGATGCGAGATTTAGGTTTGAGCGTTTGCCCTTTAGATTTTTCCACGCCGTCCCACCAAACGGCTTCAAAAAACTTGCCGCTCGCATCTTTCAGTTTTAATTTCAGATGCTTTTCCTTCATCACAAACGGCTCGTCGGCGATAATCAGATCTTTCGTCACAAAAGTCGGTTTCGGATTTCCTCTGCCAAACGGTTCGAGTTTTTTCAAATCTTCAATCAACGCCAGACCGAGCGTGCTCGACGAAACAACGGCGTCAATTTTCAACTCCGGCGTCAAATCATCGGCGGTTAAATTAATGAGCGCGTGTTCGTTTAATTTTTGCCGCAAAAGCTCGATATTTTCGGCTTTGATTTTCATTCCCGCCGCCGCCGCGTGTCCGCCGAATTGCTCCATCAAATCGCCGCACGCTTCGAGACCGTTGAGCAGATGATAATTGCCGATTGAACGCGCCGAACCGTGACCGACGCCGTTTTCCAGCGAAATGACGATTGACGGACGTCCGAGTTTTTCGGTGATTTTCGAGGCGGCGAGACCGATTACGCCGCGATGCCAGTTTTCTCCGGCGACGACGGCGACCGACGAAGAATTCGCGCTGCCGCCGTTTTCCACGTATTCCGCCAGCGCGAGTTCGGTAATTTCCCGCTGCACTTTTTGCCGTTCGCGATTGCGATTGTCGAGTTCTTCGGCGATTTCGCGCGCTTTTTCAAAACTGCTCGCTTCAAACAGCTCGACGACTTGACGCGCCAAATCCATTCGTCCGGCGGCATTGATGCGCGGCGCGATGCGAAAACCGATGTGATAACTCGTCATTTCCGAGCGGCAATCGGCGACTTCCATCAACGCCTTTAATCCGTAATTGTGCGCTTTCTGCAAATCGCGCAGTCCGATAGCGACAATCGCGCGGTTTTCGCCGGTCAAACTCATAATGTCGGCGATGGTTCCGATGGCGACGATTTTCAAAAATCCGCGAACGAGATTTTCCTTTCCTTTTTCGCGCAGCAGCGCGTGAATCAATTTGAAAGCGACGCCGACGCCGGCAAGATTTTTGTCCGGATATTCGCAGCCGGTTTGATTCGGATTGACGACCGCAACGGCGGGCGGATTGCCGCGCGCCTCGTCGGACAAATGATGATCGGTCACGATGACATCAAGCCCGTTGGCGCGCGCCCATTCGAGCGGTTCAAACGAGCGAATTCCGCAGTCAACCGTGATTACTAAAGTGTAACCGCGCTCTTTCGCCGCTTCGAGCGCCGGAATATTGACGCCGTAACCTTCGGTGAAACGATTCGGCACGTGAAAACCGGTTTCCGCACCGAGAATTTCCAGCGCTTTGCGCAAAACGACGGTTCCGGTCGTGCCGTCAACGTCGTAGTCGCCCCAGATTAAGATTTTTTCGTTATTTTCGAGCGCTTCTAAAATTCGCGCGACGGCTTCGCGCATTCCTTTTAAGAGATACGGTTCGTGAATGTGGTCGTATGAAGGATTTAGAAATTCGCGTGCTTTCTCCGCCGTTTCGTAGCCGCGCGAAATAAGCAGTGCGGCGATAATCGGCGAAACTCCGGCGGCGGCGGCAAGCGCCTTTACTTGTTCGTGATTGTGTTTTTGAATCGTCCAGCGCTTCATAGCTTTTAATGATTTATCATTTCATCAAAATTGTCGAATGATTAACGATATTTATTGAAAGTCATTTATTAAAAGCCGGACTGTAAACTATTAAATTACTGGACTTAGATAGTCTTTCCAGAGCATCAGTAAAATCGCCGTGCCAACGACGATTCGGTAAATAATAAAAACGGCGGTCGAGTTTTTTCGCAGAAAAGCTAGCAGAAACCAGATTGAAAAATAACCGACGACGCCGGCGACGATTGTTCCGACGCCGAGCGCAATAAAATCGTCTTTCGATAAAATATGAACGGCTTCTCTTAATTCCAAAAGTCCGCTTGCCGTAATCGCCGGAATCATCAGCAGAAACGAAAACCGCGCCGCCGCTTCGCGTTTTTGCCCGGCGAGCAGTCCACCCATAATCGTCGAACCGGAACGCGACGCGCCCGGAATCAGCGCCAAAACTTGCGCGAAACCGACGGCGAGCGAATCGAGCAAACCGAAATCGCGCAGCTCTTTGCGCTGGCTGCCGACGAGTTCGGCGAAAATCAGCAGCACGGCGACGGCGATCATCATAATCGCGATGATCCACAGATTTTTCGTCGCCGGACCTTCGATCAAATCTTTGAAATATAAACCGAGCGTCCCGATTGGAATCGAACCGATAATAATCAACCAGCCGAGCCATGCTTCTTCGGACAGCCAGATCGGACGCACGCCGCGCGTTCCCGAAAAACGAAATCCTCTTTTGCCGGTGAGAGCGCGCCAGTGATCGCGCAGAAATGCCGTGGAAATTCCGATGATATCCGGCGCGAAATAAACAAAAACAGCCGCGAGCGTGCCGAGCTGAATCACCGCCATCGTCGCCGTGATTTGTTCGGCATTTCCGTCGTAAACATTTGTCCAGCGGCTCGCAAAAACCAGATGCGCCGTCGAACTAATCGGGATAAATTCGGTCAATCCCTGCACGATGCCGAGAATTATTGCCTGTAAAAAATTCATATTAAAAAGGAATTTAAAAAGCGCGGATTTCGGATAAACTTTTTGAATTCTCTTACTTTATGCCGATTTCGTCAAAGCACCAGCGATTCTTAAAAAGCGGCGCTGCATTTAATTTATTTTCCGAAATGCCCAGACGTATTGGTGAACGAAGCCGTTTTTCCCGTTTTCCGCAGGTTGAACGTAGATTTCGAGCGGCTGCTGCGCCTGCGGAAATTGCAGTGAAAAGCGATTTTCGCCGATTTTTAAAAGCGGCATTTCCTGATTAAATTCTTTAATCATCAATTTCCCATCGCGCGTGAAAATTTCAATTCGGAAACGATTCGGCTGATCGTAAATTCCGACGTATTTCTGCATTTCGGCAAGGCTCACGGTTTGCGCGCCGTTTTTACTTTTCGGCGGTTCGGCGGCGCGATTGACCATCAAATCAAGCGCTTTTTTCTGCGTTTTATCAAAAGTTACGTTATTGGTGTTACTCAAAATGATAATTCCGAGCCGCTTTTCCGGAACAAACAAAGTCTGCGCCGTATAACCGGTCATCGAGCCGTCGTGCCAATATTTTTGTACGCCCCGCTCGCGATTCATAAACAATCCGAAGCCGTAACTGATTTCATCGGCGGCGCTCAATTGTTTGCCGCGCGGCGTTTTCATTTGTTCGATAACGTTCGGATTGATGATTTGTTTTCCGTCAATTTTCCCTTCGTTCAAAAAAGCGACGGCAAAACGCGCCAGATCGTTGAGATTGGAATACATCGTTCCCGCCGGATAAAGCCGCGCGTCGTGCGGCAGCGGGCGGACGACCGACGGTTTTTCGCCCGCTTTACCGCTGCGATGACCGACGGCGAGCGGATACGTCATCGCGACGGTCGGACGAAACATCGTCCGCGTCATTCCGAGCGGCGCGAAAACTCGCTCGCTCATTAAATCAGCGTAATATTTTCCCGCTGATTCCTGCGCCGCAAAACCGGCGAGCGCGTAACCGGAATTGGAATACGAAAAAACTTCGTTCGGATTAAAAAGCGCGTAATCGTCTTTCCACGAACGAAGGTATGTCGCCATCAAACTTTCGTCCTGCGCGCCGTATTCGTCCGGCTCGTCCA
>SXVE01000281.1 GCA_005790265.1 Acidobacteriota bacterium
CGATGACGGCGTGATGCCGCAAACTATTGAGGCGGTTGATCACTCGAAAGCGGCGGGCGTTCCGATTATCGTCGCGATTAATAAAATTGATAAACCGGATGCTAATCCCGATCGCGTTAAACAAGGGCTTGCCGGTCTCGGATTGCAACCGATTGATTGGGGCGGCGATACGGAAATGGTTCCGGTTTCCGCCAAACAACGTCAAAATCTCGACACATTGCTTGAGACGGTTTTGCTGTCAACCGACATTCTGGATTTAAAAGCGAGTCCGACGCGGCGCGCATCCGGTGTGGTTTTGGAAGCGAAACTCGATAAAGGACGCGGCGCGGTCGGAACTATTTTGGTGCAGCAAGGAACGCTGCGCGTCGGCGATCCGTTTATCGTCGGACAATTTTACGGCAAAGTGCGCGCGATGTTTTCAGATCGCGGCGAAATCGTCACCGAAGCGCCGCCCGCAACGCCGGTCGAAGTGCTCGGTTTGCAGGGAGTTCCACAAGCCGGCGACACATTTCAGGTTGTTTCCGATATTGACAAAGCGCAGACAATCGCCGGACAGCGACAGATGCAGGCTCGTCAATTGGCGATGCTGAAAACAACGAAACGCGGTATCGAATCGCTCGGTCAGGCGGAAGTCAAAGAGCTTCTCGTCGTGCTCAAAGCCGATGTGCAGGGTTCGGTCGAAGTGCTTCGCTCGACGCTCGAAAAACTTTCGACCGAAAAAGTCAAAGTGCGCGTTATTCGCGCCGGTGTCGGGGCAATTGCCGAATCGGATGTATTGTTAGCTTCGGCAACTCAAGCGGATAATATGCAGACCGCCGTCGTCATCATCGGCTTCAACGTGCGACCCGAAGCGCGCGCCGCCGAAGTCGCTAAACAGGAAGACGTTGATATTCGGCTTCATTCGATTATTTATAAAGTCGAAGAGGAAATTCGCGCGGCGATGATCGGAATGCTCGATGCCATCGAACGCGAAGTCATTCTCGGCAAAGCGCTTGTTCAGGATATTTTCAAAGTTTCCAAAGTCGGCACAATCGCCGGTTGCCGCGTGAGCGACGGTTTGATTCGCCGACAGGCAAAAGCTCGTCTGATTCGTGACGGCGTGGTTGTTTGGACTGGCGATATTTCTTCATTGAAACGCTTTAAGGAAGATACGAACGAAGTTCGTCAGGGATTTGAATGCGGTATCAGCCTCGTTAATTTCAATGACATCAAGGTCAATGATGAAATCGAAGCCTTTGTGATTGAAAGAATCGCGGCAACCGAACTCTAGACAGATTAAAAGCGAAAGTGAGTAGTTAATTAAATTATTCACTTTCGCTTTTTGTTTTTACATTTCAATTTTTATGCGTCGTCCGGAAAGATTAGCTGAAGCGTTAAAAGAAGACATTGCCGAAGTCGTCGGTTTTGAGCTTGAAGACCCGCGCTTGCAAAGCGCCATCGTCACCGACGTTATTTTGTCGGAAAACGGACGTGATGCCAAAGTTTTCGTGTTAGTTGACGGCACTGAAGAGCAAGTCAAAGAGACGATGAAAAATCTGCAGCGAGCGGCGACGTTCGTGCGCCAGCAAGTCACAATGAACTTAAATCTGCGACACGCGCCCCATCTGCATTTCGTTCGCGACACGGCGGAAGAAAACGCGACACGCGTCGGCTCCATCTTGGATGATTTGACTGATAAAGGTGAATTTCAAAATAAGGATGAAAGCTAAAAGATGAGAAATGAACGACAATTATTCAGTTTCCGGCGTTCATTTTTTGTTTTTTGTCTTTTGGTAATCGGTGTTAAGTCAAGTAGTAGAGTTAATTGAAAACAAACATAATTTTGCCATCACGACGCACGTGCGACCTGACGGCGACGGTATCGGCTCATCTCTCGGTTTATGCTGGCTGCTTCGCTCACTCGGCAAAACGGCGGAAGTCATCGTCAGCGACGGCATTCCGATTTCTTACCAATCGCTGCCCGGCGGCGATGAAATACGCAAAATCTCCGAAATTGACAAACAATACGACGCGATTTTTGTAATCGAATGCTCGGACATTCATCGTCCGGGAATCAAAGGTTTAGAATCCGAATTTACCGTTAACATTGATCATCACGCGACGAGCGAGCATTTCGGCACGATCAACTGGATTGACGCGACGGCTTCGGCGGTCGGCGAGATGATTTACAATCTTTGCAAAGCCATCGGCGGACGGGTTACCAAAGAAATCGCGGAATGCGTTTATCTGGCGCTGGTTACCGATACCGGTTCGTTTCATTTTCCGAATACAACCGACCGAACGCTGAAAGTTGCGTCGGAATTGGTCAAAGTCGGCGTCAAACCGGCGCAGATTTCCGAAGCCGTTTACAATTCCTATCCGTGGTCGCGGATTGAGTTGATGCGGCAAGTTTTGAACACCGTTCAGCGCGACAAAAGCGGGCGTGTCGCGTGGATGCGGCAAACGCTTGAGATGCGCGTCAGTTCGGGGATGACCGACGGCGACAACAACGGTTTTGTCAACATTCCGCTTGCCGCCAAAGAAGTGGTCGCGTCGGTTTACATGCGCGAAGTCGAACCGAGTTTTTACCGCGTCAGTTTACGCTCGAAAGGTTCTGTCAATGTCGCCCGCGTCGCGGAACAATTCGGCGGCGGCGGACATAAAAACGCCGCCGGCTGCCGTGTTGAAGGCGATTGGAACAAATGCGAGCGCGAAATCGTCGCCGCTTTGATCAAGGCTGTCGAAAATGAAGATTACGCCGAAATTGAAGAATTTGAATTGAGTTTAGCTTGATAGTAGTAGAAAAAGATTTTTAGCCACGAATTACACAAATAACGCGAATA
>SXVE01000282.1 GCA_005790265.1 Acidobacteriota bacterium
CGCCCGAAAAACCTTCGTTGACCGAACGCTTGAAAAACGACGGATCCATTTCGACGAGCTTGGCTTTTTCATTCAAATAATCATTGAATTCGAGCGGATCGAGTTCTTCCTTCCCGAGATGCTTCATTTTCTCGTTATAAGCGAGCCGCAAAAACTGCGAATTCGACACGCCCGGAACTTCGACCGGATACTGAAACGCCATAAAAATCCCGCTTTTCGCGCGCTCGTCCGGTTCCATTTCAAATAAATCCGCGCCGTCAAAAGTCACTTCGCCCGAAATCACCTGATAAGTCGGATGCCCGGCTAAAACTTTCGACAAAGTGGATTTTCCCGAACCGTTCGGTCCCATAATCGCGTGAACTTCGCCTTTATTAACATTCAAAGTTAAGCCTTTAAGAATTTCCTTATCCTCAATTCCAGCGTGTAAATCTTTAATTTCCAATAACATATTTTTTATAAATCTTCAGGTTTTAATCCAGTCTTTTTTGCAATTTTTGATAACATAACCGAGCCGATTTCGACTCCTTCGTGAAAGGCAAAAATATAATCTTCGTCACCTTCACGCTCTAAAACTTTGTGTGAGCCGGTTTGTCTTTTAACGCGCCAGCCAATTTTTTCCAACGCCTTCAAAACTTGTTTCGCTTTTGAAGATTTCCAGTTGTTCATACGGTTTCAAAAACCAGACTTTCAATTTGTTGGGGAAGATTTTCGCCGTTTTCCAAACGGTCGGCGATAACGCGCAGCGCCAGCGTTTTCACTTTCTGCAGCGCCTCATCACGAGTTTCGCCGTAAACCAAAACTCCTGCCAAATCCTCAACTTCGGCGATCCAGCGTCCGTCGTTCTCACGCTCAATTTCAATTTGTAAATTCATTTTCACCTCAAATTTCAAACGTAAATTTCGCCCTTTAGATACAAAACCGCATTGCCGCCGATTTTCACTCTATCGCCTTTTAATTCGCAAAATAACTCGCCGCCACGCGATGAAATTTGTCTTGCAAATAATTCGGTTTTTCCCAAACGTTCCGCCCAGAACGGGATCAAATTGCAGTGCGCCGAACCGGTCACCGGGTCTTCAAAAACGCCGACTTCGGGTGCGAAAAATCGGGAGACGAAATCCGCCGAATTGCCTTTCGCCGTGACGATAAAACCGTGTCCGCCGACTTCTAAAAGTCTAGAAAAATTCGGTGAAATTTCCGCAATTTCCTGTTCCGTTTCGTAAACCAGAAAGTAATCACGCGCCTTGAAAATTCCTTGCGGCTGTTTGCCGATGGCTTCGATTAAACCGTCGGGCATCTCGACGGGCGAAACCGGACGCGACGGAAAATCTAAAATCAGACGTTCGCCTTGTTTTTCAACCGACAGTGCGCCGCTTTTGTGCGAATGAAACTTCACTTGCGTTTCTTCATCTTTCAAAATCTCAAAAATTACAAACGCACTTGCCAAAGTCGCGTGCCCGCAAAGATCAATTTCATAAGTCGGCGTAAACCAGCGGATTTCATAAACGTCCGCGTTTTTGACGAAAAATGCCGTCTCCGCCAGATTGTTTTCGAGCGCGATTTTCTGCATCAATTTCGCGTCAATCCATTCGTCGAGCGGACAAACCGCCGCCGGATTTCCCTTGAAAACTTCGCTCGTAAATGCGTCAATCTGATAAATTTCCAGTTTCATTTTTCTAAATGTTATAAATTCACTCGAAAACTCGTGCCGATGCCGTTTAATGTTCCCGGTCTGGTGCCGTTGCCGGTTTCATCCTGCCGAACATAATAAAAATCGCCGCCAAATTTTTTGTTAAAGTTGTGCGAAAAACCGGCTTGCGTTCGATACCGTGCCATCGTTCGCAAACGCGCATCGTAAAACGGCTCAATCGAAACAAACGGCTCAAACTTCTTTTTGGCAATCGTCACTTCGCGTTTGACCCAGAACCGACTGCGCAAAATCGTCGCATTCGGGCGCGAATAACGATTTTCGTATTGATAAATATTGCGATTGACGAGCTTCCATTTCTCATTTTTACTCAGCGGCACGGTAAAAGTCGCCAGTCCCAGATAACGGCTTTCATATCGCTTTTGCCGGAAAGTCGGATTGCTGTAACGATAAAGATAACCGCCGCCGACCGTCGCGTATTTGTTGATTTTTTTCGTAATTAACCCGCCGATTCGCGCATCGGTCGTCGTTTTGACGTTCTCGCCGAATCGCCCGAAAACCCAGACGACGGCGTTCCAATCTTTCTTTTCATTCAGCGGAACGATAAACTGCGTGTCATTCCACAACTGAAAATCCGTTTCGTATCTCGTTTGTGCAAACGCATTTAACGACAGCAAAACAAACAACCCGCTCAACAAAACCGCTTTCTCGATTAATTTACGCCAATCCGCCAAAATAAAACCTTTCTCCTCAAAATCGCCAAAATTTAAAACGTCTTAATCTTCTTTAACCGCCGCAATCGCCTGAATCTCGATTTTAGTCCCGAAATGCAAATCCTTAACTGGAACAATCGCCCGCGCCGGTTTGTGTTCGCCCAAGACACGCGCGTAAACTTCATTCACCTTGTCCCAAAGCTCCATCTCCGAAACGTAAATCGTAAACTGCAAAACGTGATTCAAATCGCTGCCCGCCGCCTTCAAAATATCTTCGACATTCCGCAAAGCAAGCTCCGTCTGCAATTCAATCGCGCCCGTTTCGACTTCGCCCGTCTGTGCATTTCTCGGCAGTTGCCCCGACACATAAATCAAGCCGTTATGCTCAACGGCTGACGAATAATGCCCTTTTGGTTCGGGCGCGTTTGGTAATTTAATTGCCTTCAACTCAAATTCTCCAAAATCTTTTTGATCTCAGTCCTTAGATTGCCTAGATCGTTTTGCGTTATGTTCCAGATAATTTCTAAGTCAACCGTCGCGTAACCGTGAATAATTCGATTGCGCGTCGCAATGATTTTTCGCCATTCGACGCTCGTTGTATTTGAACGAAAATCTCTTGTTAAATTTCCCGCCGCTTCGCCGATTATCTCGACGTTTCTAACAACTGCATCAACGGTTTTTGAGTCGTTTTGAAACTTTTCATAATCAAAGTTCTGCAGATAATCTTCGATTTTCTCAATACTGTCGAGAATATGTCTGAGAAAAATCGTATTGTCTGAATTATTCATAAATTACTTGCAAATCCTTCAAAACCTTACTTTTAATATACTTACTTAAACCGTTTTCCGTGATTAGATCGACCTTTCGCCCCAAAGCGTCCTCGATTTCCAAAGCCGCATTTATCCAATCCCAACCTTTCGGCTTAGAAAACCTAACTAGCAACTCAACATCGCTGTTTTCATTTGCTTCGCCGCGAGCAAATGAACCGAAAAGAGCGCAATACGAAATATCATTGCGTTTGCAAATCTCGATGATTTTTTCTTTTTCAGCTGGAGCTAAGTTCATTTGCTTAACTTGTAATTACTCTTACGTAA
>SXVE01000283.1 GCA_005790265.1 Acidobacteriota bacterium
CATTACGCTGCCCATTCCGCCTTGTCCGAGAATGCGAATCATTTGATAATTCGGAATCGGCTGCGGATTTTTCTTGAGCGCATCGCGGCAGTTATCGCAAACGTAGGAAAGTTTCGCGTCCGGTCTGGAAGCTTCCGCCTGCGACGGAATTCCGCAGTTGAGACATTGAATGGTAATCAGCGACGGTTCGGTTTGCGAGTAGTTTTGCGGAATCGAAGAAGTAATATCCGCCTGATCCGCCGAAACCTCAACTTCCAAAACAGTTTCGCCGCCCTGAATGCGGTCTCCGTTTCTCAAATGCGCGGTTTCGACGCGAATGCCGTTGACGAACGTGCCGTTTGTTGAACCCAAATCACGCAGAAAACACTGCGGCGGAGCGATTTCCAAAATGCAGTGATGACGCGAAAAAAAACGGTCGTGGGGCAAGCAAAAATGTGAATCTTCGCTTCGACCGATCATAAAAGTTTCGTGTTGGTCAAACGTGAATACGCGTCCGGTTTGCGGACCCGCCACCACGCGCAGTGTTACACGCATCTGGAAAAATTATAGAGAATTTAAACTTAGTTGGCGAGTATCGCCACAAAGATAAAGACAACGGAACTGATCAAACTGATTACGCCTAGAACCATTCCGGCGATTGCCATTCCGCGTCCGCCGTAGCGCGTCGGATTGGCATCGGCGTTTTTCATTCCCAAAAATCCGGTAACGATTGCCGCCAGTCCGAGCGGAAAACCGCCGTAACAGCAAATTACCAGCAAACTGAGAATGCCCAAAACGAGCGCGACCGTCGGCAGCGTTTGATCTTTCGACTGCCCGAAATTTTGCAAACCGGGCGGCGGATTTTGAACGCTTTGCGCCGGATTCTGCCACGACGCCGGAGCTTCGCCGCTCGGAGCTTGATACTGTTGCCAATTCGTTTGATTGGTGACGCGCGGCGCATCCAGAATCATTGTTGGTGGCGCGTCGTCTGTTTGCTGCAAAAGCTCGCCGTCGTTCAAACAAAAATTCAAGTTATCGTCCGCGTATGTCTCACTGCATTTCGGGCAAATTTTCATAAAAATATTTTTATCGAATCCGCACTTACTTTCTTATTTCAAAATCGGAAAAAGCAATTTTAATCGCATCGCCCGCGTAAATTCCCGCCACGCCGATTCGTTTTCCGGCGCTTTCCTTGAGCGAATTAACCGGAGTGCCGTTGATATAAAAATCCATTACATCCGCCGCGTCGCGCACTTCCAAAATATTTTCTTCGGTTCCGCTTTTAATCGCCGGTGAAGTTGTCCAATTAACGAGCGAAATTTCGTTTTGCGATTCGTGGCGCACGATGCGGTATTTTTTTTCGACCGTATCAATCAGAAAAGCGTAATCGGCGACGAGCGGCGTCGGATTGCTGTGAAAAACCAGACCGAACCCGAGATTCGTGCTTTCTTCATTCACGTTGCGGACGGAAATCCGCGTGTTTGCCGAATCGGTTGAAAATTCGCGCGAAGCAACCAACACGTAATAAAATCCTTTCTGGCGCGATTCGAGAATCAGTTCGCCGTCAACATATTCGGCATTTCCGTAATTTGAAGCGCCGGTCGCCCACTTATCCAAATTGATTGTTCGAACCGCTGTACGCTCCACAACCGGCGAATTTTTGCCCGCGTTGCGCGGCGCTGAATTAAAAACGGAAGCGTTTGACGAATTGCGGTTTACGGAAAAATTTGCATTACCGCCGGTGTTGCTGTTGACGTCAATCGTCGAAATCAAACCGACCAGACCGATCAAGCCGCCGCCGCAGACGACGATGACCAAACCGATAATGCCGAGCGCCCACAGCCAGGTTTTTGAAGACTTACCAACTGCGTTCGGCGGCGGCGGCGCGGCGAGATTTCTTTGATTCGGCTGCGTCGGCTGTTCGTCGGAGGCGGGCGAAGCGGTCCGGCGCGGCGTCTGAATAAAAACCGTGTCGGGCAGCGCTTCTCTTCCGCTGATTTGCTGCAAAACCGCGCCGTCGCCCAGACAAAAATTCAAGCTTTCATCGCGGTAAGTTTTTTGACATTTCGGACAAATTTTCATTGCGCTTTTCGGTTGATAGGCTTAAGAGCTGACTGATTATCATTGTCGAAAAACTCATTATACGCATTTCGCGAACAAAAGATAAATTTGGCGCTAAGTGCGGAAAATCAACCGAGAGCGAAGCCGCAGCGACCGCAGTATTTAACGTGAGCCGCGTAAACGCTGCCGCAATTCGGACAAACTCTTTCGGGTTGCTGAAGCGGCGCCGCGCTAACAACGCCGAAACCGGCGGTTTTTGGCGCGGCGAAATTGTTGATCTGATTGATATTGAGTCCGCACCGACCGCAGAATTTCGAGTTTGCCGGAAGGCGCGTCAAACAACGCGGACACGGAAAACCGCTGCCGCTCGATTCACCGGAAATGACTGACGTAAACGTGCGATTGCCGCACCGCCCGCAATATTTGACGCCTTCGGCAAAACGCGCCTGGCAATTTGTGCACGCGACGATTCCCGGCATCAAACTCGGATGCATCGCGCCGCTCGCGCCGCCCATTGAAGAACTCGGCTGACTCGCCGCGCCGCGCGCCGGTTTGAGCTGCGCCTGAATCACCTGTTCGCCCGCTTCGCCGGTAATTTCGATTACTCTTTCGTCGTCTTTTTCGCCGGGCTTGGAAACGCGCAAAACGTGCTGTCCGACCGGAACGTTTCCCAAAATGATTCTGCCCGATCTGCCGACGCTGCCTTTTCTTTCGTCGTTAATGTAAACTTCGGCGTCCGCCGGTGCCAGAATTACCAACCTCGTTTGCCCGCCTTCTCTGCTTTCTTCCGCATCAATCGCTGCCGCTTCTAGTCGGGAAATCCAATCGCTGACGGAATTCGGGCGATTTTTCGGTTCAATTTCCAGCGCGCTCATAATCATTTTTTCCACGTCCGGCTCAATATCCGAACGAAGAGTTGAAAGCGGCGGCGGCTGATGCATAATTTTCTGCATCACGAGCTGCATCAAATCGCCGGTAAATGGCGTTCGTCCGCCGAGCATCAAATAAGCAATTGTTCCGAGCGCGTATAAATCGGCGCGCGGATCAACGCCAAGTTCCGGCTGCATCTGCTCCGGCGCCATAAATTCCGGCGTTCCGATAATGCCGCGCGATGAAGGCGTGGCGTTTGAGCTGATGTCGGTTACTGTCTGATTAACGATTTTTGCCAAACCGAAATCGCCGACTTTGACAAATCCGTCGCCGGATTTGCCTTTCTGCATAATGAAAATGTTGGCGGGCTTTAAATCGCGGTGCAAAATTCCGACTTCGTGCGCCGCATCAACGCCGTCGGCAATCTGGCGCAAAAGCCGCACGGCGCGTTTAATCGGCAGAGTTCCCTCGCGGCGCAAAAGACGGTGCAGCGTTTCGCCTTCGACGTATTCCATTACCAGATAGAAAATTCCATCGGGCGTTTCGCCGAAATCCGTGACGCCGACCGTGTTTGGATGCTGAATCGAAGCCGCCGCCTGCGCTTCGCGCTCAAACCGCGCAATCGCTTCGCCTTTCTGCAACTCATCGCTGTTCAGCAAATCCTGCCGCACGGTTTTTACCGCCACGCGCCGCGTAGCAAACTTTTTATCTTTCGCCAGATAAACTTGCCCCATTGCGCCGCGCCCGATTTTTTTCTCCAAAAAATAACGCCCGGCTAAAAGCTGTTCGCCGGGCAGCGAGAGCCGCGTCTGAGTTTGATCGTGCGGACAAAAATTAACTTCATCGGCGTAGCACAATTCGCATTTCGGACATTCTTTCATTTCGATTTACATTTTCCCCGTTATTCATTTTTTTTCCAACCATCGAACGGCTGGCTGAAAAATATTTTGCAAATTGTTTTTTCCAAACCCAAAATGATTGCCGGTTCATTTTGCGACGCGTTTTGTCTCTGCGCGTCTGTTCATTGCAAGCCGACGACGACGTCAAGTTTCTGACGAAAGCAAAAAGCCGATCCAGGACTAAGTTCCCCGACCGGCTTTTTTATTTTTTATTTTATCGGCGAAGTTTTCGACGTTTTTATTCGATTCTTTCGGCGGACACGCAAATCCATTCGCCGTCTTCGTCTTTTACCCACCAATCGCGCCCTTTATGCGAAACTTCAATCGCCTGAACTTTTCCGTTTTCATCGGCAACTTTTATTTTC
>SXVE01000028.1 GCA_005790265.1 Acidobacteriota bacterium
ACGAAAAAAAAGGCGTTGACATCACTTTTTTCGCGCCGCATTTCAACGAAGAACTCGGTCGCCGGTTGGCGAAAGAAGCGGTCGCACTGAAAGGCGGACGGTTTGTGGAAATCGAATCGCTTGACGAAACGGGCAATCCGCAGCGCAATCTGAATTTTCAATTCGGCGGAAAAAATTACTCGGTTGATCCGAATCGAATTTACACCGCCAACGGCAGACGATGCGGCATTTCAAGCGAAATCGAAGCGCCGGTCAAAGCTTTTACCGACGAACTTTTGAAAATAATTCTCGCTGCCGACGGCAAAAGTTTGCGGCGCGGCGAAAGCTTTCTCGTCGCCGTTCACAATAATCGCGATGTTGACGAAAGAGTCGGCGAACAGAAAAACGGCGATTTAACCGCGCACGCTTTTGCCGCCAACATCAATCTGCAAAATTACGCGCGCGGCGCTTTCGCGGTTCAAGCGGCGGGAATTTTCCTTTCAAACAACGAATTTGACGCCGACAATTTCGTTTTGCTTTCGACCGCGCGGCATCTCGGTTTTTTCGCCGAGAATAACTTTAATGTTGTCGTTCAAAAAACGGCGCAACAGTTGCAAACGTCCGATTGCGCGCTTGATGACGGCTCGCTTTCGGTTTTCGCCGGACAAAACGACATCGCTTACGTGAATCTCGAAGCCGACGCGAAAAACGGCGCGGCGCGGCAAAAACAAATGCTCGAAGCGGTCTATCAGCTGGCGGCGCGTAATGAAAAAGGAGTTTCCAAACTTTAATTTTTTTGCCGGTCAAGAAAAATGATGAAGCAGTGGCGAGCGACAATTTTAGCGATTATTTTCAGCGCAGTATTCAGCGGCGCGCTGAACGCTCACGCCGCTGCGACTGGTTCGACTGATTTCAAGGAAACCGGCAAAAAACTCGTTAAATTTCACAGCGCGCTCGAAAACGTCGCGGCGCGGCGCAAAATGACGAACAGAACTTTCTGCGACCAAACGGATGCGATTGAACGCCGTATTTTGAGCGATTACGGAGCGATTTTCGTCGTCGCCGAAGCCGTTTTGCCGCCGCCCGTCTGCGTTTTCAAAACGGCTTCGGAAGTCAATCAATTTCAAAAAACGCTGAAAACCGCCGCCGAAGAAATCAGCGGCGCGAAAATCGAATTGCAGGAAGCGGCGATGCGTTCGCTGCTGGCGGCGCGCGAAGAAGCGTGGCTCGAAAATCTCGACATTACGCCGCGCGCCGGTGCCGAAGCCGGTCGCCGCAGTTACGAAGATACGCTGCGGCTCTGGAATTCGCGATTTTTCCCGGCGCTCAAATATTGGCAAACGCGCGGCTCGCTGACGGTCGAAGATGCAGACGCGATTTTCAAATTGCCGATGCGTCAACAGATTGCGACGGTTCTCGAATGGGAAGCACAGGGAATGTTTTTCAGCAGCAATTTTTCAAAATCAATTTTGTATTCGGTTGCCGCGCCTGGCACTTCGCAACATCTCGCGCTGCTCGCGTTCGACGTTAACGAACACGACAACGAACGCGTTCGAGAAATTCTCGCGCGGCACGGCTGGTTTCGCACCGTGCGCAACGATGCGCCGCATTTTACATTTCTCGGTTTGCCCGAAGAAGATTTGCCCGCTCACGGACTGCAAAAAATATCCGCTTTTAACGGCGAATTCTGGATTCCTAATTTGTAAAAAACTGTATTTTAGGCGTTCTCAAAAAAACGAAGTTGGTTTTTGAATTTTAGTCGGACATATCCGCGAAAATTTTCTTTGTCCATTCGATTAAACATCTATTTTATCGAGGTTTAATGTTATAATCGGTGCGGGCAAAATTTCCAAATCACATCATTTAATTTAACTGAAATCGGAGCAAGCAGATTTTTTTAATATTTCTGCATCTCAAAGGCGGATTTCCGCTTTTAATTTATGCGCAAACGTTCAAACCTTTTAACCGCTTTGTCAATTATATCCGCTTCTTTCGCATTAATCGGCTGTCAGCCTGCCGTTGTCAGCAGTGAGGAAACTCAAGCGCCGATTGCCGCCACAGCGCCAGTGCGAATCAAATCAACCGATCCGGAACCAGTTAACATCGCCGCCGTCGGCGACATTATGCTCGGTTCGACTTCGATTGACGAAACTTTTCTGCCGCCGAACGACGGGCGCGAAATGCTCAAGGAATTCGCGCCGCTTTTGTCAGCCGCCGACATCGCGTTCGGCAATCTCGAAGGTCCGATTTTGGAAGGCGGAAAAAACGAAAAATGTCCGCCCGAATCCGTGCGCTGTTTCGCTTTTCGCGTGCCAACGCGTTACGGAAAATATCTGAAAGACGCCGGTTTCGACGTTTTGAGTTTGGCAAATAATCACACGAGCGATTTCGGCGACGAAGGCAGAGACAGCACGAGAAAAGTTTTGGACGAACTCGGCATCGCGCACGCCGGTGCTGACCGCGCGCGATTTTCGACGACGATTGTTGACGCAAAAGGCAAACGCATCGCCTTTATCGGTTTCGCGCACAATGCGATTGTGCCGAACGTCAACGATTTGGAAACGGCGCGCAGATTGGTGATTGACGCCGACAAAAAAGCCGACCTCGTCGTCGTTTCATTTCACGGCGGCGCGGAAGGCGCGAGCGCCGAACGAGTTCCGTATCAAACGGAAATGTTGGGGACGGAAAAACGCGGCAATTTGCGTGTTTTCACCAAAACCGTCGTTGACGCGGGCGCTGATTTGGTGCTCGGACACGGACCGCACGTTTTGCGCGGAATGGAAATTTACAAAGACCGCCTCGTCGTTTATTCGATGGGCAATTTCGCGACTTACGGAATGTTTAACTTGAAAGGCGCGCAGGGATTAACGGCGCTTTTTGAAATCACGCTCGCGGCGGACGGCAAATTTGAGCGCGGCAAAATCCACGCCGGACGCCAAATCGGACGCGGCATTCCGACGCTCGACGAAAGCGGCGCGGCAATCGCGAAAATTCGCTCGCTTTCAAAAATGGATTTCCCGACAACCGCGCCGAAAATCGCCGCCGACGGCACGATTTCGGTGAAGTAAATTTAACTTTCAAAGGTAAAGAAATGGGACGCGGAGGAACGCGGATCGAGCGAATTTTCACGGATTTTTTAATATCACAAAAATAAATCCGCGCCGATTCGCTTAATCAGTGAAAATCCGTGTCCCATTTCTTTTTTCTTTCGCTTCGAGCTAAATTGAAACTGAATTTGCCAACTGAAAATCCAAAATCTAAAATCGTAAACTTAAATTATGTATCCGAAAGGCAATCTTTTTATTCCTGCGTCGCACGGGCGGCTTGAAGCGATTTTGAAAGAACCGGCGGGCGAACCGCGCGGCGGCGCGCTCGTTTGTCATCCGCATCCATTGGGCGGCGGAACGATGCACAACAAAGTCGTTTTTCGCGCCGCCGCCGGACTCGTTGACGCCGGTTTAATAACCGTGCGCTTTAATTTTCGCGGTGTCGGCGCGTCGAGCGCCGAACATCACGGCGATGACGAAAAAATTGACGTGATTGACGCGCTCGATTATTTGAGCGAAACGTATCCGAACGAGGAAATCACACTTGCCGGATTTTCGTTCGGCTCTCGTATGGGAACCGAAGTCGGAATGTCGGACGCGCGCGTTAAACGATTAATTTCCATCGGCACGCCGGTTGATAAATACGACGATTTCGATTACCTGGAAAACTTGCGCAAGCCGATTCTTTTTGTTCACGGCGACCGCGACGAATTCGGTTCGGTTGAAAGTTTGCACAAATTAGTTGATAAAGTCGCCGCGAGCACCGAAACCGAACTCGTCATTTTTGAAAACTGCGGACATTTTTTCGACGAGCATTTAAACGAACTGCGCGACACGATCAAAAATTGGACGCTAGAACAGATTCAAAAATAAGATTTAAAAATCAATATTAAAATGGAAAATCAAACGGCAGAAATCAATCCGAACAAAGAATCCGTCAGCGAAAAACCGAAATCCCAAATCGAACGCGACGCCGCGATTCGCATCACGATGATGCCGCGCGACACGAACGCGCACGGCACGGTTTTCGGCGGAATTATCTTGAGCTACATCGACGTCGCAGGCGGCGTCGAAGCCGTCAAAACCACCGGTCACGACCGCTTTGTCACGGTGGCGATGAAAGAAGTTATTTTTCACGAGCCGGTTTTTATCGGCGATTTAGTGAGCTTTTACGCTGAAACCATGCGCGTCGGCAAAACTTCGATTACGGTTAAAGTCCTGGTCGAAGCCGAGCGCTTCGGCTCGCACGGGCAATCGGTGCGCGTTACCGAAGCCGAAGTAACCTACGTCGCCATCAATCAATACCGCGAGAAAGTACGCATCGGGAAGTAATCCTGCGCCGCGTGAAATTTATC
>SXVE01000284.1 GCA_005790265.1 Acidobacteriota bacterium
CGTTGACATCGAGCGTTCTGGTGAATTGCGGATTGACCGCAGTTTGGATTCGAGTAAATTTAGAAAAGAGACGGGTTTTCAACCGGCGAGCTGGGAAGAAATGATCGAGGAGATGGCGGCGGACGAAACGCCGTACGACGATTGGAGAAAATGAAAGTATTAGAAGGGAAAAGAATTTTGGTAACGGGCGGAACCGGATCGCTCGGTCAAACGCTCGTCGGACGAATGCTGTCGGGCGAAATGGGAATGCCCGAACAGATCACGGTTTTTTCGCGCGACGAAGCCAAGCAGCATTATATGCGGCTCGAATTTATGCACCGGCGGGCGGCGACCGACGACGTGATTTATCAAAATTCGCAGCAGCGTCTGAATTTTCGGATCGGCGACGTGCGCGATTATGCGGCGATTGCCGCCGCGATGCGCGAAGCGGACATTGTGTTTCACGCCGCCGCGCTCAAACAAGTGCCGTCGTGCGAATATTATCCGTACGAAGCGGTGCAGACTAATATTCTCGGCGCGCAAAACGTGGCGCGGGCGGTGCGCGAAAATCGTTTAGCGGTGGAAAAAGTCGTCGGAATTTCAACCGATAAAGCGTGCAAACCGATTAACGTGATGGGAATGACCAAAGCGTTGCAGGAACGCGTTTTGATCGAGGCGAATCGAGATTGTCCGCAGACGGATTTTTCGTGCGTGCGCTACGGCAACGTGATCGCTTCGCGCGGTTCGATCGTACCGCTGTTTGTCGAACAGGTGCGGCAGAACAAACCGCTGACAGTCACGCTGGAAACAATGACCAGATTTCTGCTCAGCCTCGACCGCGCGGTGGACACGGTTTTCGCGGCGATTTCCGAAGGTGCGCGCGGCGAAACTTACGTGCCGAAAGTTGCGGCGGCGCGAATGGTGGACGTCGCGCGCGCGCTGATGGGCGACAAAGATTTGCCGATAGTTTTCACGGGCATTCGACCGGGCGAAAAAGTGCACGAGATAATGGTGTCCGAAGAAGAATGTTTTCGCACAATTGAACGCGGCGATTATTACGTCATTCTTCCCGTGCTGCCCGAACTGCGCGGAGAACATTACACGAGCGGAACTGTCGAGACGCACGAAAGCAATTCGTTTCGACCGGCTCTGGACGGAGAATATTCGTCGAAAGACAAAAATATTTCGGTTGATGAATTGAAATTACTGCTCGGCGAAGCCGACGGCGACATTAAAAGATTTTTAAACGAGGGCGAATAAAATAAATTTTTTCGTCGGAATTTTTCAACTGTATTTTTTGCGTCAGTTGAAAAGCGTCAGAAAAACCGCGATAAATATTGAAAGCCGAACGCTGAAAAATCGCTGGATTCATTCGATGAAAATGCACAACGGCTGAAAACTATGAAGATAATGACAATATTCGGGACGCGCCCGGAAATAATCCGTTTGAGTCTGGTAATGAAAATTCTCGATCAGCACTGCGAACACACGACCGTCCACACCGGACAAAATTATGACGAGAGTTTGAGCGACATTTTTATCAAAGATTTGGAAGTGCGCACGCCGGACGTGCATTTCGGCATTAAGGCGAACAATTTCGGCGAGCAGATCGGGCAGATTCTGGCGAAAACCGACGAACTGCTCGAGCGCGTTCAGCCGGACAAAATCTTGATTCTCGGCGATACGAACAGCGCGCTTACGGCAATCGTCGCAGCGCGGCGCGGAATTCCGGTTTTTCACATGGAAGCGGGCAATCGTTGTTTCGACAATCGCGTGCCTGAAGAAGTGAATCGCCGCATCGTAGATCATTCGAGCGAAATCCTTTTGCCGTACACCGAACGAAGCAAAGAAAATCTCGTTAGCGAAGGCATCGAGCGCGAGCGAATTTACGTGACCGGCAACCCGATTAAAGAAGTGCTCGACACGTTCGGCGAAAAAATCGAAGCGAGCACGGCGCTCGAAAAATTTGCGGTCGAGCCGTTTGAATATTTTCTCGTTACGCTGCATCGCGCGGAAAACGTCGATGTCGAACGGCGGCTCGCCAGCATTTTCAAAGCGTTCAAGGCAATCGCCGAAAAATACGACAAAAATATTTTGATTAGCGTTCACCCGCGCACGGCGGAGAAAATGATTAAATTCGGCATCAGACCGGAAAACGATAAAATAAAACTGCTCAAACCGCTCGGCTTTTTTGATTTCGTTAAACTCGAAAAAAATTCGCTCGCCGTGTTGACCGACAGCGGAACGGTGCAGGAAGAATGCGCGATTTTCGGAATACCGAACGTCACCGTGCGCGATGTGACCGAACGACCGGAAACGCTCGAATGCGGCAGCAATATATTGAGCGGCGCAGAAACCGAGACGATTGTGCGCAGCGTCGAGTTGGCGATTTCGCAGCCCGCCGACTGGTCAGCACCGGTGGAGTATTTGAAAGAGAACGTCGCGCAAACGACCGCCAAAATCATCCTCGGCTACCACAGCCGGCGGAAACACAGTTAAGAAGGGAAAAGTCGAAAATGGAAAATGGAAAATGGAAAATAGAAAATAGAGATTAAAAGGCGGAAAGTCAGAAGAAAAAGGAAGTAAAAGGAAGCAAAAGAAAGTAAACAGAATTAGAGAAAAGAAAAAAAGTTCTTTGAAACGGCGGTCTGTTGAAAAGCGGCGAAAAAGTTACACTGAAATCAAGAAGAATGAAAAAGCGCGTAATGATTTTTTGCGATTTTTATCTGCCGAGCTATAAAAGCGGCGGCGGGATGTGGACGATTGTCAATCTGGTAGATAGTTTCTGCGACCGATATGATTTTTTCGTGGTGACGAGAAATTACGACAGCAAAGGCGACCGTCAAAAATACACGAGCGTCAACACCGACGAGTGGAACCGAACGGGAAACGCCGAGGTTTTTTATTTTTCAAAAAGCAATCTGACGCACGGGAAATTCGCTGAACTGGTCAATGAAATCAAACCGGACGCCTTTTTTCTCAACAGCGCGTTCGCCGCGCCGGTCATCAAATTTTTGTCCGCCCGCCGCAAAAAAATGTTTGCCGATAAACCGGTGATTCTGGCAACGTGCGGCGAATTTTCGGCGGGCGCGCTGGCGAATAAAACGCTCAAGAAAAAACTTTTTCTGCGGTATGCGAAAACCATCGGTTTATATGAAAAAGTGATCTGGAAAGCGTCGAGCGAAATCGAGAAAAGCGAAATTCAAAACGTGATCGGCGGCGAATCGGAGATTTTAATCGCGCCGGATTTAACGCCGCGCCGCATTCTGCCCGAATACGATTTTTCATGGAAACCGCCGAAACGCGAAAACGCCGCGAAATTCGTGTTTCTGTCGCGCATCGTGCGAAAAAAGAACATTAAGTTTTTTCTCGAATGTCTGCGGGAAATCAACGCGGGCGAAATCGAATTCGAGATTTTGGGACCGGCGGAAGACGCTGATTACTGGCGCGAATGCGAATCGGTAATCGAAAAAATGCCGCCGAACGTCAAAATCAAAGTTTCCGGCGCGTTTCCGTATGAAACGGCGCTGCGCAAAATGAGCGAAAATCATTTTTTCGTGCTGCCGACGCTGAGCGAAAATTTCGGCTACGTCTGCCTCGAAGCTTTAGCGGCGGGCTGTCCGCTGCTGCTGAGCGACCAAACCGTGTGGAACGAAATTGAGAAAAAAAACGCCGGTTGGGAAATCGCTCTCGATCAGCGCGCTCAATGGATCAGCCGCATCGAAAAATGTCTGGCGATGAATCAAAATGAGTATCGTAAAATGGCGGTAGCGGCGCGCCAATACTCGCTCGAATGGCTGGCGCAAAGCGAACTGAAAAACGCGACGGCGCTAATTTTAGAGCGGGCGCTCGGGAATTCGCAGAAATTTGCCGCAACGGAAAGTTAAAAAAAACCAAAGAAAAATGGAAAATCGCAGCGCGGCTCACGAAAAAAACGGCGCGCCGAAAAAATCGAAAAAGCAAACTCTGTGGGTGATTTCTGAATTATATTATCCGGAGGAAACTTCGACCGGATATTATTTAACGCGGATCGCCGAAGGTTTGACCGAAGAATTTGAAGTCAAAGTTTTGTGCGGTCAGCCGAATTACTCAGCCCGCGGAAGACGGGCGGCGAAACGGGAAACGCACAAAAACGTCGAGATATTTCGCGCGTTCGGCACGAAGCTCGATAAAAACGTGATAATTTACCGGCTGATCAACATGTTGACGCTGAGCCTCGCAATATTCTGGAACGCGCTGCGCCGCTTTCGACAGGGCGATCAAGTGCTGGTGGTGACGAATCCGCCGAGC
>SXVE01000029.1 GCA_005790265.1 Acidobacteriota bacterium
TCGGAAGCGATGACGATGGTCGCCGCGCAGGTTTTGGGAAATGACGCGGCAATTGGTTTTGCCGGTTCGCAGGGAAATTTCGAGCTGAATGTTTTTAAGCCCGTGATGATTCACAATTTTCTGCATTCGGTCAGATTATTAAACGACGCGTGTCAAGGTTTTGTCGAATTTTGCGTTGCAGGAATCGAACTCAATCGCGCGCAGATTGATAAATATTTGCAGGATTCGCTGATGCTCGTCACTGCGCTTAATCAGCACGTCGGCTACGACAACGCTGCCAAAATCGCCAAAAACGCGCACAAAAAGGGAACTTCGCTCAAAGAATCGGCGCTCGAACTCGGGCTTCTAACCGGCGAACAATTTGACGAATGGGTCGTTCCGGTTGATATGACGCATCCGTAAGAAGCTGAATTCAACCTGAAAAGCGGACAACAATCCGAAAATTTTGGGAAAGGCAGATTGCCCGCGAAAAACGCAAAAAGCGCGAAATGAAAAGAATAATAAAAACTATTCGCTTTCATTTCGCGCTTTTTTGCGGGCGCTATTTCTCAGTTAGTATTTTTAACTTTTCGATCAAAGATCAACCTGCTGAATCGCGCGGTTGAGCAGCGTTTTGCGCACGTATTCGGCTTTTGTTTGCGCTCTTTTTTTCGCTTCGCCTTTTTCGGCGTTTTGCAGTTGACGCAGAAAATCAACTTCGCGGTCGAGCTTTGCTTTTGTTTGTTCGGACGGATTTTCGTCGTAAGAATCACGCAGCTTTTCGACGAGATACTGCCGCCGCTGCACATTTCTTTCCGGGTTTTCGGTTGGTTCTTCCATACTGTTTTAACTGATCAATTTAAGCGCGAAACCAGACGTCTGATTTGTAGTTTTGTTCGGCTTTTTCCCACGCTTCGTCCGAAGTTCTTTCCCAGAGCTGCGCCAAACGGTCGGAAACGGGGAAATTTGTGTCCGCCAGAACGATTTTAATTTCGTCCTGTTCGTCAAAATTCGGCGCGATTTCAAACATCAGCGCGACGAACGCGCCGACGTCTTCGGCGCGTTCAATGTCGTGCGATTTCGCGCGCTCGATGCCGATTTGAATCATCGCGCTTAATTTTTCATCGTCGTAATCCGCAATGCGCTCCGGATTCGCTTCGCGCAACGCCTGCGCGATCAAGCGGTTTAACTCCGCGTCGTTTTTCGCGATAAAATGCTGAATCTGTTCTGTTCTGATTATTAACATCGTTTCTCAGTTTCGTGTTTCCGGTCTAACCGCCGATCATCACTGTCGGTTCGCCTTTGGTGATTTTGTTCGGCGGTCCGACGGCTTCGAGAATCGTATCGCCCATTCGCGCGGCGGGCATTCCGCTGACCATCACCGTGTTTGACGGCGTGATTACTACGCCCGGACCGTGCGGCGGAATCGGCAAAGGCGTTGCGCAAACGTGAATGTCGGAACCGCCCGCCGCGCCGGAAATCATACTGCCCATCGCAACGGCGGCAGCGGCTTTCGTTGTTTCTTCCGCCAGTTTGGCGGCGGGCGCGCCCGGCGTTCCGGCAGCCGCGACCGTTGCCGCTTCCGCTGTTTTAATAGCGATCTCCGAAACTTTTTTCGCCGCCTGAAGCGCGGCGGCAACAGCCGGATTGACGCCGCGCCAGCCAGGCAGAAACCCGATGATCACGGTGATCGCGGTCGGTCCGCCGGTCAAAATCGGCGGCAGCGGATGAGCGACTGTATCGGTAATTCGGGCGGCAGGTTTTCCCGGCATAGTTTCATTTCTCCTTTTTGATCTGCAACTAACTTACATCCAATTCCGCTTGTTTTAATTGTCCGTCAGAGTTGCTGAACCGGGTCAGCGTTTCTTCGGCGCTTTCGGCGAAAAACGATTCGACATCGCCGAAAAATATTTTCAATTCCGCCGGTTGGCAGGTCGGTAGAAATTCACGCAAAACTCGCGGGTCGTAGTAGCGAAAAAACATCGGCGCGCCTTTTTCGTCGTAAACGTTGACGAGCGCGCGAAAATGTCCGCGCAAATCGTTGAGCGTGCGGCGGCTGTGCACGAAAATTCCCCAATTATTGCCGCAGCATTCCTGAAAAACCCAATCGGTAAAAGGCGTATTCGGGTAAAGCCGAACAAGATACGGCGCAACTTCCGCCATATCCGGCTCCAAATCTCCGGCAAAAAGACAGTAGTGCGGCGGTTTCATTTCATAAAGTTTCATCCGCAAGCCCGCCACGCTCGCGCCGTCGAGAATCGCGTAAATTCTGGTGTTGAACGAGATAATATGCTGACTTAATTTTTCCGTGTTGATCGCCATCGCAGTTCGTTTTCCGCTGTTCGTCCTTGCCGTAATTTTCTTCGGGCTTCCGGCGTCCGTTCGGCTGTTTTTTCGCTAGAAGCGCCGCCAAACTACTTCGCCGACGGTTGATTTTTACTGACGAAAGCCGCGCCCGTTCCTTTCGCTTTCATCAGCGCCTGACTCGTCTGGCTGTAAGAAACGGGCGGCACGGGCGACGGATTAACCGGCGTTCCGGCGCGAGCGCCCGCTTCTGCCGTCGCCGCTTCTTTCGGGTCTTTCGGCGCTTCCGGACTGCTGCCCGAACCGGAACCAGCCGCGCCGCCGCTGTTAATCATCACCATCGTTCCTTTGATAAAAATTCCCGCCGGATTGATATTGATAAAATTGCCGCCGACTTTGAGCGTCAGATTCGTTCCGGTTTCGAGCGTCATAGACATTCCCGATTTGAGATGAATTTCCATTCCGGCGTCGAGCGCGTAATTCGTTCCGGCTTTTTCCTGAATATTCATTCCGACGTTCAGAGACATCGTGCCGTCAATTTTCTCGTTGTGATCGCCGCCGACTTTCAAGTGTTTATCGGCTGTTATTTTTTCGAGCTGGTCGTTTTTCACAACCAGATGGCGGTCGCGCACGATTGTTTCCATACAATCGTTTTTCACGCGAATATCTTCGTCTTTTTCGGCGTGAATAAAAATCTGCTCGCTGCCTTTTTTGTCTTCAAAACGAAATTCGTTGAAACCGCCGCCGCCTTTGCTCGAATTGGATTTGATCGTGGATTTTGTTTTTTCGTCCGGCAAAGTGTACGGCGGCATTGCTTCCGGCTGATAAACGCAGCCGGTGATAATCGGCTGATCCGGATCGCCTTCGAGAAAACCGACGACCACTTCCATTCCGATGCGCGGAATGAACATCGTTCCCCATTTATTGCCCGCCCAAGCCTGCGCGACTCGCAGCCAGCACGAACTGTCGGCATCGTTTTGCCCTTTGCGATCCCAGTGAAACTGCACTTTGACGCGCCCGTATTTGTCCGTGAAAATTTCTTCGCCCGCCGGTCCGACGACGATTGCCGTTTGGCTGCCGTGAATAATCGGTTTGGCGGTCTTCTGCGCCGGTCGAAATTCCGGACTGCCGGAACCGTGCGGAATACAGGTGAATTCGTTTTTGTAAGCGCTCGGCTGCGTGTCGCCGACGATGTAATCGGGCGTTTGATCGGCTTCGTATTTGACTGAAGTAAGGATGTACTGAATATTAAAATCACTGTTCGGGTGATTTTTAAGTTTGAATCGGTAACCGGCGGTCAGCGTCGCGCAGTCGGAATAACCGTTGATGGTTTTATACTGCACGTCGAGCGCCAGCATCCGATTGGTCGCCGTTCGTTTGTTATCCTGAAAAATATTCGTCAGTTCCTGCGGCTGTTCGCCGCCGCCTTTGTTAATTCCGTCGTATTTTCTGGCGTATCCGGCGGGAAACTGGTAAGTTTCCATTTTTTTATTATTGCCGCTTTCAATCGCGCTCAATTTTTCGGCTTCGAGTTTTTTGTTTGGCAGCTGGAAATTATTGTCCCACAAAGTGACTTTGCCGGTTTGTAGGCGATACGTTGTTTGCCAGTGTTTGACCGCGCTTTCCCACGGCTTGCCCGAATCTTCTTTGTAGATATTCAGCTCAGATTTGCTCGGGCAATCTTCGGGCTGCGTAAAATTGTCGCGCAGAATCAGTTTTTCCGTGTCGCCCGAATGTTCAAAATAATAATAAATTCCTTCTTCTTCCATCAGGCGCGAAGCAAAATCGAAATCGCTTTCCTGATACTGCACGCAGTAATTTCTCGGTTTGTAATCAGCTTGCAGCTGATCTTTGATTTCGTAACCCTTAAAAACTTCTTTCAAAATTTCCCGCACGCTTTTCTGCTGAAAAATGCGGCTCTGAAAAATGCGCGTCAGTCGCCAGACGTGCGGCACAATCGTCGCGTAATAAGCCGTAAATCGGCGATTGCGTCCGACCTGCACAAACTGATTGACCATTCCCGAAATTACTCGTTTGCCGCCGTCTTCCTGCTCAATCGAAAGCGTCACGGTTTTGCCGATCAGCTGATTTCCGTCAATAAACGTGATTTTATATTCGTCGTCTTCTTCTTCGTCGTACAAAAGCTCGACATCAACTTCGTAAAGCTCCGAAATTTTTTCTTCCGCGCGAATTTTATTGAGCAGCAGATAATCTTCGCCGAGCGGCGTGCTGATCGAAATAAGTCGGTCTTTTTGTGTCGTTACTGGCATTTCTATTTCTTCCCCAACAAAATCGAATTTGAAAACTCCGGTTCGTTTAATTTGCCGCCGATGCGGAGTTTTCTTCAACAGGGAAACTCCGCATTGCTCTAAAATTTAGCTCGGCAAGAAAACAATCCAACTGCCGTTTTCGCGCGAAAGACGCTTGTTTCTTCGGTTAATTTCGTTTGCCGATAAATTTCTTTCTACTGAATATCGTAAGCGAAATTCCCGTTTTCACCGACGCTCACCCGAACGTTTTTCACGCCTTCGCCCGATGCCATTCGCGATAAAAATTCGCCGGACATTTCGGGCAGCATCGTTCCGTTCAAAATATTAAATACGTTGCGCGCGCCCGAATCAACGTCGGTGCATCGTTTGGCAACCGCATCTATGACGGAATCGTCGTAGGAAAATTGCGCTTTGTGGTTGGCGAAAATTCTCTGCGCGATTTTGGAAAGCTGCAATTTGATGATTAATTTCAAAATATCATCGGAAATCGGGTAATACGGCGCGACGGTCATTCTGCCCAAAAGCGCCGGTTTGAACGCTTTGGAAAGTTCCGGTCGAATCGCTTCGATCAAGCCTTCCGGTTCCGGTTTCGTGTCCGGGTCGGCGCACAATTTCATAATCGTGTCGGTGGCGACGTTGGAAGTCAGCAGAATCACGCAGTTTTTAAAATCAATTTCGCGCCCTTCGCCGTCTTCGAGCTGACCTTTATCGAAAACCTGGTAGAAAAGTTCCATCACGTCCGGATGCGCTTTTTCGACTTCATCCAAAAGGACGACCGAATACGGTTTTCTGCGCACGGCTTCGGTCAAAACGCCGCCTTCGCCGTAACCGACGTATCCCGGAGGCGAACCTTTGAGCGAGGAAACCGTGTGCGCTTCCTGATACTCGCTCATATTGATCGAAACGAGGTTGCGCTCGCCGCCGTAAAGCGTGTCGGCAAGCGCGAGCGCGGTTTCGGTTTTGCCGACGCCGCTCGTGCCGACCAGTAAAAATACGCCAATCGGACGTTTCGGATCGGTCAAACCGGCGCGCGACGTGCGAATTCGTTCAGCAATCGCGTTGAGGGCGTGATCCTGCCCGATCACTCTTTCTTTCAAAGTGTCTGCCAGATTGAGAACGGCGTTAATCTCGTCGGAAACCATTTTGCCGACCGGAATTCCCGTCCAGCCGGAAATGACTTCAGCGACGGTTTGCCCGTTAACGACCGGCTGCATCAGCGGATTTTCGCCTTGAACTTCTTTTAATTCAGCGTTTAACCGTTTGAGTTCCGCTTTCAGCAGTTCCGTGTCAACCGTTTCGCCGGCTGCCGTTTCAACATTCGCCGCCGGTGCGGAACTTTCTGTCGCCGCGCCGGATGACTGCGCTGAAACGACTGTCGCCGGTTCGGTTTCCGGCTCATTAACAGTCGCGCCCGAATCGGGCTGCGCGCCGTTTCCGTTTGATTTACCGCTCACCGCTGACGGCTCACCGCTCACTTTCCCGCCGAGCCGCGACATTTCCAGTTTAATGCGAATGTTGCGAATCATTTCGGTCAAGTCTTTTTCGCGCGTCCACTGCTCATTTAATACAGCGAGTTTTTCTTCGGTTCGTTCGCGTTTTTCCTTCAGTTCGCTAAGCCGTTCGTCGTGCGCCGCGCCGGTTACGAGTTCTCGTTCGAGCGAATTGATTTCCGAGGTCAAATGCTGAATGCGTCGCGTCGCGTCTTCAATCGAAGCGGGCGTCGCGCCTTGTCCGATGGCGACTTTCGCGCACGCCGTATCGAGCACCGACACGGATTTGTCCGGCAATTGCCGACCGGTAATATAACGATGCGAAAGTTTGACGCATTCAACAATCGCTTCGTCGAGAATACGAACGTTGTGATGTTCTTCCATTTTCGCCAAAAGTCCGCGCATCATTCCGATGGCTTTTTCTTCGTCCGGTTCTTCGACTTTGACGACTTGAAAACGTCTCGCTAACGCCGCGTCTTTCTCGAAATATTTTTTGTATTCCGCCCACGTCGTCGCCGCAATCGTCCGCAGTTCGCCGCGCGCGAGCGCCGGTTTTAATAAGTTTGCCGCGTCGTTTTGTCCGGCTTGACCGCCCGCGCCGATCATCGTGTGCGCTTCGTCAATAAACAAAATAATCGGCTGCGGCGATGCTTTGACTTCATCAATCACATTTTTGAGGCGATTTTCAAATTCGCCTTTGACGCCCGCGCCAGCCTGCAAAAGTCCTAAATCAAGCGTGCGCACGGCGACATTTTTGAGCGGTTCCGGCACATCGCCGTCCGCGATTCGCTGCGCAAAGCCTTCGACGACCGCCGTTTTTCCGACGCCCGCTTCGCCCGTCATAATCGGATTGTTCTGGCGGCGGCGCGTCAAAATGTCAATCACCTGCCGAATTTCAAAATCGCGTCCTAAAATCGGGTCAATTTTCCCGCTGCGCGCTTTCGCCGTCAAATCTTCGGTATATTGGTCGAGCGCTTTCGTTTTGCCGGGAACGCCCGCCGCGATTGGCGCGCCGTTTGATGCGCCCGCATTTTCGCCGAGCGATTGCGCATCGCGCGCCTCCGCCGAATCGCGCGTTACATCGTCCAAATCTTTTTGCAGCGACTCGATTGAAATATGACTGAACTCTCTTGAAATGTCGCGGGCAATGCGCGCCGTTCGCTCGTTTGAAAGGAGCGCGAGCAATAGATGACCGGAGCGAACGCGCGCCGCGCCGAATTCGACCGAAGCGAGCAGCCACGCGTCTTGAAACCAATCGGGCAGACGGTCGGAAATTCCCGGCGTGCGTGAATTTCCCGTTTTCAGACGGTCGAGCGCCGCGCTGATGTCTTTCGTTAAACGGTCAATGTTGACTTCGTAATGACGACAGATTTTATGCAGATCGGTGTCGTCGGTTTCGATCAGTTTCGCCAGAATATGTTCGATTTCAACATCGTAATTAGTGCGCGATAAACATAATCCCGCCGCCCCTTCGAGCGCCGTTCGGCACGTGTCGTTCAGTCTTCCGATAAGAGATTTAAGATTTACGTTCATAGTCATTCTCCGGGTTTTTTGCCGCCGTTCAGCACGAAAACCGGCGAAAATCTTCGCTGCCGCTTCGTGCTTTCACGTGGTTTAATTTTCTACTTGCAAAATCACCTGTTCATCGTTTTGCACAAACGGTTTCGTTTTGAGAAACGATGTCCAGCCGAGCATCGGTCGTCGTTTGGCGCGCGTCGTCAGAATCGTGCTCGGAACTTCTTTGGCTGTTAAAACAAGCTGAATATCGAAATCGAGTTCGGCGCTGATCATAAAACGGACGATGGAAATCAGCGATTGGTACGCGCTGCCGTTCGGCAGAAAAGCTTGAAACTCAACGAACTTCAACGCGCCCAAACGAATGCGAAATTTTGATTGATAATCCCAAACGCGCGTGCCGATGATCGTCGTCGCGCCGAGCGCGCTGTTTGCCGCGCCGAGCCGCGTAATGCTTTCTTCATCGAGCGTCAGATACTGACCGCTGAACTGCTCGATTTTTGCTGTGACCGCGAAATAATCGGTTAAAATTTGTTCGAGCGCGCCGGTCGAATGCGGTTTCTGCACGATCAAACCCGTATAAGGCAGCAGATTTTCATCTTCGAGATTCATTTTGCCGCGCAAACCGCTGGTTCCGAGCCCGGCAAAATCAAACAAAAATCCGGTAAAATCGTCGCTGCCGCGTTCGTATTGAACGGGGAAGCGATATTTTTCCCACGCGCGGTAAAACATCGAAACCGAACGGTGCGTGAAAATATCGAGAAAAGCCCAGAGCGCCGTGTCGTTATAGCGCGCGCGCTCGATAATCAACTCGGTGTAATGCGTCGGCAAAACGCCGATGATGCCGACCATTCCCATAAAATTAACGAACATTTCGATTTTCCGTTCGTCGGAAAATTCCTCGTTCGTTTCGTTTATCGTATGAATTTCGCCGGGCGGAAACCGCAGCGACGCGTTCGAGCGAAAACGCGCGATTTCCGTGTGCGGCGTCACGCTGCGCGTTACCGCCGAACGTTCGGGGAAAATTCTTTCGAGCATTCGCACGGCTTGAAAAAACTCAAACCGGTAAGGCTCGTCGAAAAGCTCTTGATTTAACGGCTTCACCATTTGAATTAAAAGTTAAAAATTAAAAGTGCACAGTTGGGAACAATTTTTCGATTTAATTTTGCATTTTCAATTTTTAATTTTGCATTTACAAAAGCACTTGTTCGCCCGTGCGCGGCGACCATCTTTTGACGATGCCTTCGCGCTGTCTGGTGCGCATGACCATTTGATTAAACGAATTGAGCGACGCGTAAACGCCCAGAAATCTTTCGAGCACCGACGCGAAAACGAATAAACCGCTGCCGACAAATTGATCTTCGTCGAATTCGAGCGTCGTCTCCAATCCGCGCACAAATCCCGCGCCGATGCGGTTGCCGATCTGCCGCACGACTTTCCGATTTTCGATGCCGGTAATTCCCAGAATTTGCTTGTGCGTCACCGAAGAATCGTTGAGATTATAAAGCTGCAAAATTTCCTGCAAAGCCTCGGGCACGCCGTTTTGATTTTCGACGAGCGACAGAAAATTTAAGTTCAAATGCGAAATCAGCCGCCATTGCGCGGCGCGGCGCTGCGGCGGTCGAATCGTTTCGGTCGGTTTCGTCAGGCAGCGAATGCGCGAAATCAGCGCCGCGCCTTCGACTTCAAAATCGCCTTCTTTGCTGCCGAAGGGAAGCCGCGCCGGTAAATCGCGATTCGTGCACGTGCATTTGGTCGTAATCACTTCTTCGGCGGGAACGCGCGGATTGAAATTCATATCAACGAGCGACATAAACATTTCCGTGCCGTCGTCTTCCGGTCGCTGCGATGCGCGCCGATTGGCGTACCAAAAAACTTTTTCGCCGCGCTCGCCGTAGCTGTGTTTCATCGAATAAAACGACGAAAATTCGCGAGTTGTGTTCGTGCGCGGATCGGTCGTGTAAACTTCGTCAATCGAATAAATTTCCGTCGCCGTCTGGTGATGAACGTCGGGAAAAACCTGATACTCGTATTTTTGCTGCGAAAGATAAATCGGATCCGCCGTCTGCGAAAAAAGATTGATGATCGGCGTGCAGCCGAGCATAAAAGTGTCGTTGGTCACGGGCGCGCGCGGCGGCGTGATATTTTTCAGGTGAATTAAAACGTCGAAATGACTGCCGAATTTTCGCTGCGCCGCTTGATCGAGTCCGTAAACGTCGAAAAATAAAAATTTATACGGGAAATTAAAATATTCGGTCAGCAGGCGATAGCCGGCAAAAGAATGTCTCGAATACGGCAGCATTCCTTCGTCTTCGCCGAATCCGACTTGCCGAATATAATCGCTGGTTAAAATGACCGGATCCGGCATTTTGAGCTGAAAATTAGCCATCGTCAGCATCGTTTTGTTGCCGAGCGGCTTTTCTTTCGGCTGAATTTCAACGTGCGCGCAATGATTAAAAATCAATTCGTACAGCGGAAAAACCAGCTGCGGATCGCCGTTGAGGTAAAAACGAAGAAACTCGAGCGGCTCGCCCGTTTCCGCGTTTTTCAATTCGGACAATGCCGATTCGCCGAAACCGCGCAGACTGAGGCGAATGTGGCTGTCGGTTAATTTTCCCTGTGCGTTCGGCGGAGCGTTCGATTCGAGCGCGGCGGAAAGCAATTCGACCGGCGCGAGCTGCACGTCGTAATTCGTGCGAAAGCGACACGGCGAACCGTCAATCGGGCGCGAATAAAGTTTTGCGCCGCGCCGAACGTTTTGAATCGAAGTGAATTTATCTTTTGGCGAGCCGAAGATAAACTGCGCAATCGCCATCGAAGGAATCGGCGCGAGATAATGCGGATAAATGACGTTGAGAAACGATTCGGTGATTTCCGGCAGTTCGTCGTCAAGTTTGAGCTGCACGCGACCGGCTAAAAAAGCGAACGCTTCAATCATTCGCTCGACGTGCGGATCTTCGATTTTCTCTTCGTCAATCAGCAGACGCGCGGCAACTTTCGGATATTTGCGCGCAAATTCCGCGCCCATTCGCCGCAGAAAAATCAGTTCGCGTTCGTAATAATCGAGAAGTTCGTCGCGCATTAAAAATTAGAATTTCAGCGTTTAATAGATAATTGTCGTTAACTGCTTAATATGTTGGGAAATATGATTTTACTCTTTTTCTTCGACTTTAAATTCGCCGCTGCCGACCTGCAAAACGGTATCGAAAACGACCGGCTCCGGCGTCGGTTCAACGCGCAAAGTCGCTTGAATGCGAAATTTAACGCCTCTCTGCACGCTGTCCACTTCTTCGAGTTCGACTTTCAGATTCATAAAACGCGGCTCGAAAGTGCGCAGCGCCGTTTCGATACTGCGAATTAAACTTTTGCGGTCATCGGAATTTTTTGAACTGAGACCGGTAAAATCCGGCAATCCGTAACTGGCGATAGAACGATTTACTTCTTCCAAACCTTCGGGAATTTTGTCTGCCGTGTGCCGCGTGTTCAACAGCCATTCCAAATCGCGCCGCACCGATTGTTTCAATTCGCGCAAGCTTTGCGACCGCGATTTCGGCGCTTCGGACGAAACGCGCGGCTCGAAATCGAGCAGGCGATCAACGATCGAAGGCGTGATTCTGATTTCACTTTCGCGCACAGAAAATTTCTCCGTTAAATAAACAATTCGCGATGCCGACTGAAAAGGCTGAAACTAACCGATTAAATAAAATTAAATCGGTTAGTTTCAGGTCAACGGCAACGCGTCCGGTTTGTTTGCTAATTTCGATTCCAAAGATTGCAGGCTGAAATGCTCTGCGTTTTGGTTTAGCTTGATTCGTTGGTTTTTTCGTTGTATTTCGTTTTGCCGACGCTCGTTAATTTTCCGTCTGCGCCCTGCACGAAATATTCCTGCTCGTAAGTTTCAGCTGTCAAACTCATTGATTCGCTGCCGAGGCTGCCGTCCGATTTGCCGTTCTGCATGCTGGTCACAAAAACTTTTTCCATTTTCAGGTGATAATAAGTTTCCGCGTTAGCATTGCCGGTCTGTTTGATGAATTTAACTTCAGCAACCGGAAAGTGTTCGCCTTTGAAGTATTTTTGAGCGATTGCCGGCGTATGTTTTCCGGCAACGGTGCTGAAATTAACTCCGTGGATAGACGGTTTGCCGACGCCGGAACCGCCGCCGACTAACGTTGAACCGGATGCTGCGCTGCTCATGCTGAAACTTTGCAGTTCGATCCATTTTTCGAGACCTTTTTGCTGCGACTCGCCATCTACTCCGTCAAATCTGATAAACATGTCTGCCATTTTATTTTATCTCCTTTTACTAAATATAAATTGTTTTTCTCTTCAATGAAAATCCTCAACCGAAAGCTGTAATTCTTGCGTTTGTAACTCTTTATGAGATACGTGCCTGCTTACATTGAGAAGACGGGAGAGGAAAATATTTTTGCAAACTTTGCGTAAATATTTTCCTCTCAAAATTTTTATTTCGCCGCTGCCGGTAAATCGGCGACCAATCTGAGCGAAACCGAAAGTTCGTCGAGCTGGAAATGCGGGCGCAAAAACGCGACGGCGCGGTAAGCGCCCGGTTTGCCCGGAACTTCCGCCACATCAATTCTCGCTTCGCGCAACGGGCGCGACGCTTTCGCGTTCTGGCTCGCCACGTCCGAATCGAGCACGTAATTGTTAATCCAGCGATTTAAGAAATCCTGCGCTTCCTGCCTGGACATAAAGCTGCCAATTTTGTCGCGCATCATCGCTTTCAAATAGTGCGCGAAA
>SXVE01000285.1 GCA_005790265.1 Acidobacteriota bacterium
CAGACCAATTCGTGCGGTTTGCAGCTGGATGTTTATAAATTTCAAAAAATGCCCGACTCCGAATTAGTAGCGCTAAAAAAGGTTTCGGCATTGCTGCAAAAAGCCGATTCAAGTACCGCAGCAATCAAAGCTGAAATGCAAAACGACATTCCTTACTTTGAAAATTTGCCGGCAGGAAATTATCGCGCCGTCGTTTCAACGAACGGTTATAAAGTGACGACAAAAGAAATTGAATTCGATTGCGGTTCGGCAAACGATCAAAACGTAGTTTCCGAAGTTATATTTTTGTGGGAAGGAAATATCAAAGAAACGGTAAAAATGAACGGCGGAGCAGCAAAAATAATCGCGGCGGATTCGCTACAATTTGATACCGCGCCGTTAAAAGCAAAAGTTGCCGACGCAGCAGAACAACCGCTTGCCGCCGAGCAATTTACTGCGGTAATTTCAGGAACACCGCGAAAAGCTTCTGCCGCCGATGTCGAACTCAAAAAAATAGTCAACGGCAGAGCCACTTATTTGCCGAAACCCGATTATCCGCGCGCCGCATCAGCCGTTAAAGCCAGCGGCGTTGTTTTAATCGAAGTTTTAATTGACGAAATCGGAAGAGTAATTGCAGCGAAAGCCATTAGCGGACATCCGCTGCTGAGGTCAGCATCGGTAAAAGCGGTGCGCGGCGCAAAATTTACGCCGACCAGAATTCAGGAAATGCCGGTACAGGTTGCGGGCGTTGTCGTCTATAATTTCATACCGTAAAAAATTCGTCGCTCAAACGATGTTTTTTGCTGTGCAATTAAAAATATTTCAAAAAACAGCTACAAAATATTTTTTTTGAAACAGCTTTCAACTCATTTCTTTTATGCTGCGAATATCTCTTTTAATAACGTGTCTTATCATTTCGGCAACTTTAGCGGCGGCTCAAATCAGAAGAGATCGCGATCCGGCGGCAACCGCACAGCAGCAGCAAAGACCGATTGGAAAAAGCAGTCGGGGCGAAACATCGGACAAGCTGAGAGATTTGCTGCGGATTACGAAAATTGAGAAAGCGCAAGCGAAAGAGATTCTCAAACAAACCGAAGGCAAACTTGGAAAAATTTGGAACAGCCTGTGCCAATACGAAAAAGTTGTTGCTGTGAGCGATACGGATTGCTGGGAAGAACTTGATTACCGGATCGCTTCAAATTTCGCATTTTCTAACGACAGCGAATTTGCCGGCATCAGTCTGGTCAAAAAAGAGTTTTGGGCGGCGAATCACAGTGCGATATATTCGTTTCTGGTTGATCTGGGCGAAAGAGATTTCAGCCAAATCAATGAGGAAACAGAAGAAGTCAAAACACTCGGCAAATTCCCGGTTACTATTGACCCGGAAAATCGAAAAATCAAACCGTTATTCGGAATTCATCAATTTGAAAACCTGGAAATAAGCGATAGACGTCCTGCCAAATTAAATCACACCTATTTGCTTCGCACCGTAGTTTACCGCGCCAGCTCGGTTTTTACCGAAAACGCACGGTTAACGATCAAACGCATATTAGAAAATACGCACAGTTTTCAAGTCGTCAAAGACCAAGACAACGTCACAACTATTCTGTGGAAGAAAATCGCGTCAAAACAGACGGCGGTAAAATAAATAGAAAACAAAATTCAGAAGAGAGCGGGCGAATTTGTAACAAATAACCCGCCAAATAGACATTAACGCCCTCAATTTTTATCGCTTTATTCAGCCGCCGCAATTTGAAAACATAAGACAGTTTTTTTGCGTAAACAAAACATTTGTTAAAAAAGGGAGAAAATTTATGATCAAATACGCGACAATTTTATTACTGTTTGTGTTCACGGCAATCGTTCCCGCTCACGCCCGAAAAATCGAAAATACCGAACAGCTTATTTCGGCGATGCACAAAAAATACGCCGGAAAATGGTATAAAACGCTGATTTTCGCGCAGAAAACCACGACCTTCAAACCGGATGGAACCGAGGAAAACGGGATTTGGTACGAAGCTTTATCAATGCCGGGAAAACTTCGTGTTGATTATGATCCGCTGGCGAGCGGCGGCGGAGTTATTTACGCGGGCGGCATCAGCAACTCGTTCAAGGACGGAAAACTCATCGCGAGCCGACCGGTCGAACACGCTTTGCTGGTGCTCGGTTTCGACGTTTATTTTCAACCGGTTGAGACGACTTTGGCGCAAATAAAAAAAATGAAAGTGGACGCCTCCGTTCTGCGCGAAGATAAATGGCAAAACAGAGACGTTTATGTGGTCGGCGCGCGAGCCGGAGATTTGCGGTCGCCGCAGTTTTGGATTGATAAAAAGAATTTGTATTTCGTGCGGCTCGTGCAGCCGGTCGGAAAAGACGGCGCCAACATTCAGGAAATTGAATTTAACAAATACGAAAAAGTTAAAGGCGGCGGCTGGATCGCGCCCGAAGTGGTTTTTATCGTTAACGGCAAACGAACGTTTCTCGAAGAATATTACGGCATCCGAACCGGCATTCCGCTCGATGAAGATTTATTCGACCCTAACAAATGGATGACGGTTGACCGCAATTACTTTCACAAAAAATGATGCGAACAGCGTAACGACTGCACGGAACAGGTGTGTGGATTTAAACCGGATAGAGTTTTTCACAAATTCGTATTCTTTAGTACTGTTTTTTAAGCCGTTAGTTTTATTAAAAGAATCGCCAAACCGCTGTTTTGAAAAGTTCTCAAAACAGCGGTTTGGCGTTTGCGTCTACGACTTTTGATTGTCTTTTGACAATAAACGATTGTGCAATTCCCACAAAGCGGTTTTGTTGCTGTCCCATTTCAGACGGTTTAACGCCGTTTCGTAATCGAGCCACACGCATTCTTCGTGTTCGCCCGACAAATTCACTTGTTCATTTTCAACTTCAATGCCGAAACTATATTCTGGAATAACATAAGTCCCGTTTCCCCAGAGATGATTGTCGGCAAAATGAACAGCAGGTATTGAAGCCGTAGAGTCAAGGCGAACAAGGCTAATGTTTCCGGCAATACCGGCTTCCTCAAAAGATTCACGTCGCGCGGCTTGTTCTACTGGCTCGCCAATCATTCCGCCGCCCGCAATCCACTGCCAGTAATTTTGGTCGGCGCGCTTAAAAACTAAATAGCGCGGTTCACCATCGCCGTTAAACAGGTAGGGAATAACCAAAACTTGAAAAGCGGCGCGCGGCATAAATCAATTCCAATCTGGTTATTTGAGATGTTTTTTGAAGAATCCGAGTGTTCGTTCCCAAGCTAGTTTGGCGGCTTCGGCATCGTAGCGCGGAGTTGTATCGTTGTGAAAACCGTGCTGTTTCCCTTCGTACATAAACTGCTCGTATTTTTTATTGTTCGCCTTGAGCGCCGCTTCATATGTCTCGATGCCGGCGTTGACGCCTTTGTCGTTGCTGGCGTAATGCAACATTAGCGGCGCGGAAATCTTTGGAACGTCGGCAGCGCCCGCTTGTCGCCCGTAAAAAGCGACGCCGGCGTTCAGGTCTTTGCCGAGGCGAACAGCCAGTTGATTGACCATTCCGCCGCCGAAACAGAAACCGACCGCGCCTAATTTGCCGCTGCTGTCTTTCCGCGTTTTGAGCCACAGCGCGGAAGCGACAAAATCCTCGGTCATTTTCTTGCCGTCAACCGTCCGAAAAGCCGCTGCTCCTTTTTCGTCGTCGCCCGGATAACCGCCGACCGAAGTCAATCCGTCGGGCGCAAATGCCATATAACCGGCTTTTGCCAAACGCCGCGCAACGTCCTCGATGTACGGATTGAGTCCGCGATTTTCGTGAATGACAAGAACGCTCGAAAACTTTTTGCCTTTGGCGGGACGCGCCAGATATCCCTTGATCGAACCGTTTCCTGAAGGCGATTGAACGGTTTCATAACCGGTCTTTAAATCTTTATCGTCTTTTGGAACCGTTTGTGACCAGGCGTAATTCGGTGACAGGCTTTCAAATATAGCCGCAACCGTTAGACCGCCGACGGCAAATTTAGCGGCGCTGCTCAGAAACGAACGGCGGTCAATATCGCCGTGCTGATATTCGTGAAATAAATCTAATAACTCCTGCGGGTAATCGTCTGCGTTTTTACGTTGCATAATTGCTCCTTTGTTTGATTTGAAAAAGAATAATTGATGACATTCGGTTATTCAAGTTTTGTAAATCTTTGGTAACAACAAAACTTTTTGGTATCAGCATTTATTTTAGCTCAACAACCGAAAATCGCCTCAGAATTTCGCGTAATTGTCGGTAATTTCAATTCCAGACGGCGCTCGATCAACAAAATTATTGTGAAACAAAAAGTGACATTGACAAACTTTCGGGCGCGCTGATTGATCAATCAACGCGCCCGATTTTTGAGTTTCGACTTTTATCTTTTAATTGTTATTTTACCTTAAATAAAATATGCGGATTAAGGCTGCCAGCCGCCGCCGAGAGCTTTATAGACTTGAACAAGCGAAAGTAATTCGTTGCGTCTGGTTTGGGTTAATTGCAGCTGCGCGTCGAAAAGCTCGCGTTCGGCATCAAGCGCGTTGAGCAGCGTGTCAACGCCGCCTTCGTATCTGGTGTAGGCGAGCCGCGAGCGGTCTTGCAGCGTGGCAACTAATTGCTCTTGCTGAGCGCGAATTTCTTTGACTTTGCGGCGTTCGATGAGCGCGTCGGAAACTTCGCGGAACGCGGTTTGAATCGTTTGTTCATACTGCGCGACGGCTAATTCCTGTCTCGCTTGCTCAAATCGGACGTTCGATTTGAGTCGTCCGGCGGTGAAAATCGGCTGGACGATTTGCGGCGCGAAGCTCCACGTGTTGCCGCCGCCGGTGAACAAACTCGATAATTGATTGCTTTGAAATCCGAAAAGTCCGGTCAAACTGATTGACGGAAAATAAGCGGCTTTCGCCGATTTTATCAGGGCGTTGCTGGCAATCAAACGCTGTTCGGCGGCGCGGATGTCGGGTCGCCGGTCGAGCAGTTCGGACGTTAAACCGGGCGGAACTTCAGGCAATTCCTGTTGTTCGTTGAGCGTGCGCCCGCGAGCAATCGAACCGGGATTGACGGCGGTCAGCAAGCTGATAAAATTCTCAGTTTGTTCGATGCGGCGTTCAACGTCGGGAATCGTCTGCGACGCTTGAAAAACGAGTTCTTCGGCTTGCCGCACTTCGAGCATTGTGGCGATGCCGCCCTGCTCGCGGATTTTGATAATCGAAAGCGAATTTTCACGAATCGCCAGCGCGCGTCGGGCGATTTCCAGTTCGCTGTCGAGTTCGAGCAAATTAAAATAGCCGGTCGCCACGTCGCTGACGACGGTCGTTTGCGCCGCAAATCGGTCTTCGGTGCTGGCTTGCAATTCGGCGCGGGCGGCTTTGGTTTGCTGGCGCAATCTGCCCCAAATGTCGAGTTCAAAACTCAGCAAATTAAGCAAAACGCTGCCGAATGTACGCGTGCGTTTGATGCCGGGGAAAGCGTTGCCGCCGTTTTCTGAAATTCTGGTTGTGTTAGTTCCTGCGCCGCCTTCGATTTGCGGAAATTGGTTCGAGCGCGTCAAACCGAGATTGGCGCGTTCGAGATTGATGCGCGCGCTCGCCTGCCGCAAATCGTAATTGCGGGCGACCGCCGCATTGATTAATTCCTGAAGTTTTTCGTCGCTGAAAATCTCGAACCATTTTAAGTTTCCGATGGAATTCGCGTTCTGTGAATTATCGGCGGCGCGAAACGTTGACGGCGTTTCGATTATCGGGCGCGGATCTTCCGCTTTTTTCTTTGCCAGTTTTTGTGCTTCTTTCTGCGCCTCTTTCTGCGCTTTTTTCTCCGCTTTTTTCTCCGCTTTGACCTGTTCTTTGGTTTGCGCGAATGCCTGGTTCGAGAGCAAACCGGTCAGCAGAATTAAAACTACTGCGAAAAAGCGTTTATTTATTCGATGTTTCATTGTTGATCTCCCGTCGCCGCCATCGGCTGGTTTTGACGAATCGAATCTTCGTTCGCTGTTTCAGATTTTTCGCCGCGCGCCCACTGCGAAACTTTTTCCGCCATGTAAAAGGTCGCGGGAATCAGAAAAATGGCGAGACCGGTGGCGGCGAGCATTCCGACAATAACGACCGTTCCGAGAATTCGGCGCGACGACGCGCCCGCGCCGCTGGCGAACCAGAGCGGCAGACAGCCGAGAATAAACGCAAACGAAGTCATCAGAATCGGGCGTAGCCGCAGCCGCGCGCCTTCGAGTGCCGCCTGCATCGGAGCAACGCCTTTTTCGAGTTCAAATTTGGCGAATTCGACGATTAAGATCGCGTTTTTCGCCGCGAGTCCGATTAGCACGATTAGCCCGATTTGCGAATAAACGCCGAGATCGAAACCGCGAATCAGCAAACCGATCAGACCGCCGAAAATGGCGACAGGCACGGTCAAAAGCACGGCGAAAGGCAGCGACCAGCTTTCATAAAGCGCGGCGAGAATCAAAAACACCATTCCGAGCGACAGCCCGAAAATGCCCAAAAGTCCGCCCGAAGCCTTTCGTTCCTGATACGAAAGGTCAGCCCAGTCGTATCCAATTTCCTTCGGCAAAGTTTCCCGCGCCACTTCTTCGAGCGCCGCCGCCGCCTGACCGCTGCTGTAACCGGGCGCGGCTTGCCCGATAACCTGCGCGGCGCGGTAAAGATTAAAACGATTGGTGTATTCGGGACCGTTGATTTTTTTCGTCGAGACGAGCGTCGAAAGCGGCACCATTTCTTCGGTGCCGTTGCGCACATAGAAATTTCCGATGTCCGATTCGTTCAATCGCGCGTCGCCTTCGGCTTGCAGAAACACGCGCCACTGCCGACCGAAACGGTTGAATTGATTCAAGTAAAGCCCGCCGAGATAAGCTTGCAGCGTTTGATGAACGTCGCCGACTTCGACGCCTTGTTTAAGAGTTTTATCGCGGTCAACCTGGGCGAAAATCTGCGGCACGCCCGACGAAAACCCGGAATTTACTCCCATCAGTTCGGGACGTTTTCTGGCGGCAGCGAGAAAACTTTGGAGATTCTCGTTGAGAAATTCGACCGAATTACCGCTTTTGTCCTGTAACCAGAACGAGAATCCGCCCGAATTGCCGAGTCCGGGAATTGACGGCGGACCGAATCCGAACGCGATGGCTTCGGGAATTTCTTTGGCGAAACGTCCGTTTAAAGTGGCGAGAATGCCGTTTGCCTGAAGCGCGGCGGATTTGCGTTCTTTCCACGGATTGAGCGCAACGAAAAAGAAGCCGTTGTAACTCGCCGAAACGCGGTTCAAAAGACTGAATCCGGCGATTGTGTTGTAACCCTGCACGCCTTCGGTTTCGGCGAGAATCTTTTCAATTTTGCGGCAGACGGCATCGGTTCGCTCTAAAGACGCGGCATCGGGAAGCTGCACATTGAGAAACAGATAGCCGTTGTCGTCTTCCGGCAGAAAACTCGACGGCAAGGTTTTGAAAAGTCCGGCATTAAATAACGTGAAAGCGGCGAGAATGAGAACCGCGATTAAACTTTTGCGAATCAGAAAACGGCTCGCGCTGACGTAACCGTTCGTCGCGCGTTCAAACAACCGGTTGAATTTGCCGAAAAACCAGCCGAGCGCGCCGCGTGCTTCTTTTTTTGGACGCAACAATAAGACTGAAAGCGCGGGCGAAAGCGTCAGCGCGGTAAACGCCGAAATGATCACCGAAACCGCGATGGTGACGGCAAATTGTTTGTTCAAACGTCCTTGAATACCGCTGACGAAAGCCATCGGAATAAAGCACGATGCGAGAATCAAAGCGATGCCGATCACCGGCGCGGAAACTTCGCGCATCGCCTGCAAAGTCGCTTCGCGCGGCGACATGCCGCCCTCGATGTGATGTTCGACCGCTTCGACGACGACAATCGCGTCGTCAACGACCAAACCAATCGCGAGAACCAATCCGAATAAAGAAAGCGTATTGATGGAAAATCCGAGCATCGGAAAAACCGCGAAAGTGCCGATTAAAGAAACGGGCACGGCAACCATCGGAATCAGGGTCGCCCGCCAGTTTTGCAGAAACAGAAAAACCACGAGCAAAACTAAAATCACGGCGATGACCAGCGTTTCGATAATTTCAAAAATCCCTTCGCTCACCGGCAGCGTCGTGTCAATCGTCACCTGATAATCGAGGTCGGGAGGAAAATTCTGTTTCAGTTCCTCCATCGCTTTTTTGATGCCGGTGACGACCGCGAGCGCGTTCGAGCCGGGCGTCTGAAAAACCGCGATGATATTTCCCGCCTGCCCGTTAAAACGCGTGATTTGGTTATAATTAAGCGCGCCGAGTTCGATTCTGGCGACATCTTTGAGCCGCACGCTTGAGCCGTCCGGATTCGAGCGCACGACGACTTCGCCGAATTCTTCCGCCGTTTGCAAACGCCCTTGCGCCCGCACGGTGTAAGTTTTTTCCTTGCCCGTCGGTGCCGGTTCCGCGCTTAACTGTCCCGCCGGATTAACGACGCTCTGCTGCTGAACGGCGCGCGAAATGTCGGGAACCGTCAAACTGAGCTTCGCCAAAACGTCCGGTTTCACCCAGACGCGCATCGCGTAATCGCTCGCACCGAACATTCGCACTTCGCCGACGCCGGGAACGCGCGACAGCGCATCGTTCAGATTGATGTTGGCGTAATTGGCGAGAAACAGCGAATCGTAACTTTTGTTCGGCGAGTACAAAGAGATGGCGACTGCCGGCAAACCGGTCGCTTTGCGCGTCGTCAAACCGAACTGCGTCACGTCCGAAGGCAGATTCGGCTGCGCCTGCGACAAACGGTTTTGCGCGGCGACCTGATCAATATTCGGATCGGAATCGAGATCGAAAGTCACGGTCAGTGCCATCGTGCCGTCATTGGCGTTCGTGGACTGCATATAAACCATGTTTTCCACGCCGTTCATCTGCTGTTCAATCGGCGTGGCAACCGATTGTTCAATCGTCGTCGCATCGGCGCCGGTAAAGCTAGTGCCGATGACAATTTGCGGCGGAACGACTTCGGGAAGCTGGGCGACCGGCAATTCCCGCATCGCAATGACTCCGCCGAGCATAATGACGACGGCGATGACTATCGCCAGAATCGGGCGATTGATAAAAACTTCGGAGATCATAAATTAGCTTTGACTTTCGTAAATTGAATAATAATTAAATGAATGAATTCGCCTAAGAACTGGAATCGCGAACGAATTTTACGGCGCCGCTTCAGCAGCGGGAGCCGGGAGATATGGTTTGGGCACGACAACCGCGCCTGACGCAACTTTTTGGACGCCGCTGGCGACGACTTTTTCGCCCGGTTTCAATCCGCTTTCGATTACCGTTTGCCGCTCAATTTGTTCGCCGATTTTGACCGGGCGAATTTCAACTTTGTTATCTTCGCCGACGACGGCGACTTGAAAAATTCCCTGCAGTTCGGTAACGGCGCGCTGCGGCACGAGCAGCGCATTATTTTTCACTTTCGTGACGGCGCGAATCTGTCCGTATTGACCGGGTCGCAAAGTGTTGTTCGGATTCGAGAAAATTCCGGCAAGTTTAATCGTGCCGGTTTTTTCGTCAACTTGGCGGTCGGCAACGAAAAATCGCCCGCGTTCGGGGTAAATTGTTTCGTCCGCTAAAATCAGTTCGAGGTCAAGCCCGCGAAACGCACTGCGCCGTTCGGCAAGCGTCGAATCGAGTTCGGCGGCGGCGAGATATTCCTGCTCGCTCATCGTGAAATAAACTTTAATCGGATCAACGGTTGAAATCGTCGTCAAAACTCCGCTCGTCGGGTTGAGCAAATTGCCGATTTGCGCGACGGCGATGCCGGCAATTCCGTCAATCGGCGACGTGATGCGCGTTAATCCGAGATTGATTTCGGCGGCTTTGACATCGGCTTGCGCCGCATCAACCGCCGCTTTCGCCGAAGCGATGGCGGCTCTTGACGAACCGCTTTGCGCCGTCGCCGCTCGAACCTGCGCTTGAACGGTGGAAACGGCGGCTCTGGCGGCTCCGATTTGCGCGTTCGCCGCTTCGATCTGCGCGTTCGCCGCTTTAATTTGAGCGTTTGCCGCGCCGTTGGCTTCAACCGCGTTATCGAGTTCCTGCTGCGTAACGGCTTTTTGTTCTCTCAGCGGCTTGTATTTGTTGACGTCGAGCTGCGTGCGGCGCTGGTTGGCTTGCGCTTGAGCGAGCTGCGCCCGCGCCTGTTCGAGCTGCGCCTGCATTTGCAAAACCTGCGCTCTCGCCTGTTCGACCTGCGCTTCGGTTTGTCCGACTTGCGCCTGCGTCTGCGCGAGCTGCGATTGAGCTTGACCGAGTTTCCCTTCAGTTTCGGCGAGTTTCCCTTTCGCCTGGTCGAGCGCGGCTTGAAACGGACGCGGATCAATCTCAAAAAGCAATTGTCCTTTGCTGACAAATGAGCCTTCGGTGTAATTCTGCCGGAGCAGATAGCCGGAAACCTGCGCTCTGATTTCTGCGTTCACCATGCCGTCGGTCGTGCCGATCCAAGTAGCGTAAATCGGCACATCTTTTTGCTCGACTTCGGCGACTTCGACTTCCGGCGGCGGCGGCGTTGCCGCCTGAACGGTTTTTTTCTGGAAAAGAAAAATCGCCGCAATGATCCCGACGACAAGAACTGCGCTGATCGCCGCGATGGTCAATATTTTACGTTTCTCTAAAACGCTTCGATTTGAATGATTATTCTCCGTTTCGGCTCGATTGATTTGTTCTTCGTCCGGTTCCTGATTAAGTTCTTCTGTCGTCTTATTTGCCATTTGATTTGCCTATCAAAAAAAAATAACCCGGTGAATTAAAAGCAGTAACTTTTAATTCACCGGCAAAAGCGCGGTCTCCTGAAAGAGTCCGAGTGATTCAATAGATAATTTGAAGTAAAAAAACTAAGCGATAAGGAAAACCGCTTAACTTTTTCGTCATCTTACTTATTGTAATTTTGTTGTCAACACAGTTAATAATTTTTACTGCCGGTAAGAAATATTGTCAAGCGGGTTTGTGAAAAATTTAATATAATTTAAGATTGCTGATACTGAGTGATGAAACGAGCAAGAAAATTTCGATGAAAGATCGCCAATTGGAGTTACGCGAAAACACCATTTTGGCGGCGGCGCGCGAGCTGCTTTCTAAAAAAGGGTTCGCCGCGATGACTCTCGAAGACGTGATTTCCGAAGTCGGAATTTCAAAACCGACGTTTTACCAGCATTTCACTTCAAAAGAACAGCTTGCCGTCAGCGTACTGATTCGCGAGATCAGCGACACTTGCGGACGGTTAAAAGAGTACGAAGCCACGCTTCCGCCCGATCAAGCGATCAAAGCGATGATCGGCTGGACGATTGACCAACATTTCGGATCGTGCACGTATTATGATTTTACGAGTATGGTTCCGCTCTGCGCTCATCAAAAAATCAGAGGTGCCGAATGCGAAATAATCGAAATGCTCGCCGGTTTGATCGCTCGCGCTCAAAAAGAAGGAAGCATCAAAAGCACCGGATCGCCGAAAATGATCGCTCAATTTTTGAACAGCATTTTAAAGGACGCCGCTTACCTGGATGAAATCAAGCGGGAACGAATAACGCTCGCCGAACTGAAACTGCAAGTCGAAAAATTGCTGTTGGGTTAAATTCAACGCCAAGCCAACATCGAATTTTCTTTCAGAATTTTTCCGCTTGCTTTCAATTGACCGGCGGCGCTCAAAAATCCAAATTTTCTTTCCGTCAAATCGCTTGGGAGTCTGGCAGCCGCAGGCGTAAAAGCAATATGATGACACTCGACACTGAAATTATTAATAAAGTTCGGAAGCACAAAAATAAATGAATATTATCAGAATCAGGACGCTCGCCGGAGCTAATATTTTCAGTTATCGCCCCGCGCTCGTTTTGCAGCTCGAAATTGCAGAAAAAGATGAGAGTCTGTTGAAAGAAAGCTCCGATTTTGCGAGGCGAATCGAGTCCTTAATGCCGACGATTCCGGCTTCGGATTCTGAAATGCGCGCCATTCGGACGGCGAAAAACGATTTAACTGAAGCCGTTAAAAATATCGCTTTGAGTTTGCTGAGTCGCGCCGGATTGAGCGGCGGCGCCAGCATTCGTTTTTCGGGTGTGACGGGAGTTTACGAAATCGCCGTCGAATACGAAAAAGAAACGACCACGCGTTTTGTGCTTGAATCAGCAGTCGCGGCGGTCGAGGCGGTTCTCAACAATCAATCTTTTGATATTGATCGAGTTATCACGCAAGCGAAAGAACTCGCCGCCGGCGAATCGTTTGACGATTCGTTGTCGCCGAACGAGCACGAAAAAAGAATTCCGATCATCGCCATCACGGGCACGAACGGAAAAACGACCGTCACCAGATTGACCGCGCACACTTTGTTTCAGAGCGGTTTGAACGTCGGCACGACGACCACTGACGGAATTCTCTTTAACGGCGAAATTATTGAACGCGGCGACACGACCGGACCGGCTTCGGCGCGAAAAATTCTCAAAAACGCGGCGGTTGATGTCGCCGTTTTGGAAACGGCGCGCGGCGGCATTATGCGGCGCGGGCTCGGTTGGAATTGGGCGGACATCGGTGTCGTGACGAATATCACGGAAGATCACATCGGGCAGGACGGCATCGAGTCGGTCGCCGATTTGGTGGATGTTAAATCGCTGATTGCGGAGCGCGTGCGCGCCGGAGGAACGCTTATCTTAAATGCGGCTGATGCCGAATCCGCCGCGCTCGCGAATAGAAAATCGGTTTTGCGGGCGGAAAAGAAAATCGTCTTTTTTGCAGTAGATGAATCAAACCCGATTCTCGCACAGCATTCGGTGGCAGGCGAAACGGTTTATTTTGTGCGCGACGGCTGGATTTGCGAAAACCGCGGCGAGATTGTTACGCCAATCGCCGAAACGCGTCTGATTCCGATTACGATGAACGGCACGGCGGATTTTCAAATCCAAAACGCGCTCGCGGTGGCGGCGATTTGCCGAACGCTCGATTTAGCGCCCGAAAAAATCGCCGCCGGACTTTACGGTTTTCAGAGCGCGCTTCACAATTCGGGCAGAAGCAATTTTTACCGCGTCGGCAAAGGTTACGCGCTGATTGATTACGGACACAATCCGAAAGCGATGGAAGCGATTTGCCGGATGACTTCGCGCTGGGACGGAAAAACCATTACCGGCATCGTCAGTTTTCCCGGCGACCGACGCGACGACGTGATCGAAGCCGCCGGACGAATCGCCGTCGCCGGTTTCGACCGGATTATTATCAAAGGTGATGTGAATTTGCGCGGGCGCGAACGCGGCGAAGTCGCTGAAATGCTGCACAAAATCGTTTTGGAAACCGGCGCTCAAAAAGACTGCAAAATAGTTCTCGACGCGGCGCAGGCATTTGACGACGCGATTGCTCACATTGGTGAAAATGAAGTCGTCGTGTTCTTTTACGAAAAACTCGCGCCCGTTATGGCAACTCTCGAAAAATACGGCGCCGTCGCGACCACCGAGTTTTAAGCGTCGTAAATCTCGACATCAATCGGTTTGAAACTGTAATTGTTCGACATTTCCGCCGAACACGCCGTAATTCCGACGATCAAATCCATTTCCGCGCGAAAAACGATGTAATCTCCGGCTTTTGACGGCGGCGGATCAATGCGCAGCTCGCCGGTTTCCGTGACGATAACGTTCATAAAAACGTTGAGAGTCGTCGGAATCATATCGGGCGTAATGCCGAACGGTGCGAGGTTTGTGTAAAGATTTTCAAAACAGCTCGGATGATATTCGTGATTGTTGTAAATAATCTGAAATGTTTCCGGGCTGCACGGCGTCAATAAAAAATCGTGACGTCCCACTAAATCCTCGAGTATCGTCAACATCGGACGACTGCGGTTTGAATAAAGCACATTGCCGGTCGAAAGATAAATTTTGTTGGCGTAATCAATCGTGCGTCCCGAAGAAAGCCATTCGGCTTTGTCTTCAAAAGAAAAAGCCGTCAAATCCGCGACCTGTTCGCCCTGCGGATCAATAATTTTCAATAATTGTCCTTTCTTTAAAGTTAATCCGATTCCGGTTTGCGGTTCGAGATGATATTTTTGCGACATTTCTTTTTAACTTTCCAACTTATATTTTTCCCCAGAAATTGCTATTTCGAGTTTTTTGAATTTTGCATCAACGCGTGAAACGGACATTTCCAGTTTTCTTCTACGGCGCGACCGGAATATTGCCGTGCTTCGCTTTTCGTTCCGAAGTCGCTCAAATTCGGATTCAGCGAACCTTGCAGTTTCAATTCGCGAGTTCGGATGGTTTTCTGCATTCGTTCATATTGATCGGTTTCGCGCAAACGCTCAAATTGCGCGTGCGGATTAAAAACCATCGCGGCGCGCGAAAAACGGCGCGCCATTCGCGAACTCTGCGGATGCAGACCGACGATAAAAAATCCGGTTCCGGCAAAACTAAATGAAAAATCCGCAACTTCCGGATCGCTGCCGACCGACGGATCCCAAATCGGATGCGGGTCTATTCCGTGCAGATTTCCGAGTTGTTTCCATAATTCGATTTCCCACATTTCCTCGGTTGTTGCTTTCGGCAATTCGAAAATAGCAACGAAAGTCGCGAAATTTGACGCCGCCGTTTTTTGTTCGCCGGCGAAACTAAAAAGATCACGTCCTAGCGATGTGCTCGTTTCAGTCGAATTCATCAGACCGTAAGCAGCGATCCGGAAAAAACTTCCATTCAGTGCTGCTTTAGCGCCGATGCAGGAAAAGTCGTTTCCCGCAATTTGCGCCCGAAAATCTTCAAACGCGTTTAATGAATCATCCGGCAATTTTTTTTCAGGCGAAGCTACGCAAGTGAAATTTTTACCGTCCCATTTTGAATAAACGCTCTCTTTTGAATTTTGAGTGAAAAAATCTTTTTTGGCTGTCGCCTCTGTCGTCATAAATAAACCCTGCTTGATGATTAAAATCTCGAATAAATTGGTAAATTAATGCAACCAAAAGTAACGTATGCATAACTCGCATACACTGCTTGCCCGAAAATCGTAATTTTTTTAGCTGTTGCAAGTATGATACCAGACTGAAGCTGACAGGCAATTTGTGTTAAGGAGTTCAGAAGCCATGGTTTTTGAAGCATATACAAGTTCGCGTCGTGGAAACGCCCGGATGTCACGGAATTTCGTGCTGGTATGATTCGAGCATCATCGTCCAATTTTCTACGCGGCAACCAACTACATTGTGCGAATCCCAATCATCTCGAACGCCAAAAATCGCTCGCCGATGATTTCATCGGCGAGCGATTTTTTTATTCGCGTCCTTCAGTTCGCCCAAAAGTAATACCCGGAAAACTTTTTTATTGATATTCAAATATATCTTTTTCTAAAAAAATTCGCTGTTTATTTCAAATTAAAAAAAGCCTGCCG
>SXVE01000286.1 GCA_005790265.1 Acidobacteriota bacterium
AGTGCACACGGGCGTCAAAGCTGAGGAGAAAAAATAAATGAATCAGTTTCAATATTACCGCGCGGAAAACGAAACAGCCGCCGTCGAACGAGTCAGCCGCGAAAAGCGCGCGAAATTTCTGGCGGGCGGCACGAATTTGATTGATTTAATGAAGGAGACCGTCGAGAATCACCAGGTTTTAGTGGACGTTTCGCGGCTCAATTTGAATCAAATCAAAAAAACGACCGGCGGCGTTTCCATCGGCGCGACGGCGAAAAATTCCGAAACGGCGAATCATCCGCTTATCAAAGAAAATTATCCGCTGCTGGCGCAGGCGATTTTGTCGGCGGCTTCGGCGCAGATTCGCAATATGGCGACGAACGGCGGAAATTTGAATCAGCGGACGCGTTGTTATTATTTTTACGATCCGGCGATGCGCTGCAACAAACGCGCGCCGGGAACGGGCTGCGACGCGCTCGAAGGAATTAATAATCAGCACGCCGTTTTAGGCTGGAGCGAGAAATGCGTTGCGACGAATCCGTCGGATATGTGCGTCGCGCTCGCCGCGCTCGATGCGACCGTGACGGTGCGCGCGGCGAATAACCAAACGCGCTCGATTCCCTTCACCGATTTTCACCGGCTGCCCGGCGAAAATCCCGAACGCGACAACACTTTGCAGCCGGGCGAATTAATCACCGCCATCGAACTCCCGAAATCGAATTTCGCGAAAAATTCGTATTATTTGAAGATTCGCGACCGCGCCAGTTACGCGTTCGCGCTCGTGTCGGTCGCGGCGGCGCTCGAAGTAAAAGGCGACACGATCCGGCAAGCGCGAATCGCGCTCGGCGGCGTCGCGCACAAACCGTGGCGCGCATTTGAAGCGGAAAAACTTTTGACCGGCGCGAAAGCCGGCGAAGCGATTTTCAAACAAGCCGCCGAAGCCGCGCTGCGCGATGCGAAACCGCTCGCCCGCAACGAATATAAAATCGAACTCGCCAAACGAGCCATCGTTCGCGCCGTGCAAAAAGCGTTTGAAGGCGGCATCGCTTAATTTACCGGCAAAATAAAAACATCTTTCAATCAAATATTATGGCTGGATTAATTGGAAAACCGACGAAAAGAATTGACGGACTGGCGAAAGTAACGGGCGCGGCGAAATATGCCGCCGAATTTCCGGTGAAAAACGTCGCGCACGGTTATCTCGTCACGAGCACGATTGCCAAAGGAAAAATCGCGGCGATCAACGCGCAGGCAGCAGAAAAAGCGCCGGGCGTGCTGCGCGTTTTCACGCATCTGAACGCGCCGAAACTCGCGTTTACCGATCCGAAAGACAAGGACAATATCGGAATGGACGGCAAACCGTTTCGCCCGCTGCAATCAAGCGAAATCGTTTTTAACATGCAGCCGGTCGCGCTCGTCGTCGCCGAAACTTTCGAACAGGCGCGCTACGCCGCCGGTTTGGTGCGCGTTGATTACAACGAAGTCGAATCTTCGACCGATACGGCGAAAACGCAGGCAAAGGCTTTTCCAGCAATGAGCGAGCAGCGCGCCCCGAAGCCGCGCGGCGACGCGTTTGCGGCGTTTGCCGATGCGCCGGTCAAAGTCGCCGCCGTTTATGAAATTCCCGTCGAGCATCACAATCCGATGGAAATGCACGGCGCGATCGCCGTCTGGGAAAACGGCGAGCTGACAATTTTCGATAAAACGCAGTGGGTCAACAACGTGCGCGGTCATCTCGCGTCAATTTTCGGCATCGAAACGAGCAAAGTAAAAGTCGTCTCGCCGTATGTCGGCGGCGCGTTCGGTTCTTCGCTTCGACCGAATTATTACCCGATGCTGACGGCGCTCGCCGCGCGCGAATTGAAACGTCCGGTCAAATTAAATTACACACGGCGTCAGATGTTTACCGGACACGGTTATCGCCCGCACACTTTGCAAACGGTCAAGCTCGCCGCCGAACAAAACGGTAAACTGACGGCGATTATCCACGAAGCGGTTGCCAATACATCATCCTACGAAAATTACACGGAAGATCCGGTTTCGGTCGCGCGTACGCTTTACGCGTGTCCGAATGTCGCGACCGATTACAAATTGGTTAAAACCGATTTGCCGACGCCGCTTTATATGCGCGCGCCCGGCGCGGTTTCGGGAATGTTCGCGCTCGAATGCGCGCTCGACGAACTCGCCTACGCGCTGAAAATTGATCCGCTCGAACTTCGTTTAATCAATTACGCCGAAAAAGACCCGGACAACGGCAAACCTTTTTCGAGCAAAAACTTGCGCGAATGCTACCGGCAGGCGGCGGCGAAATTCGGCTGGAGCAAGCGCAATCCGGTTCCTCGTTCGACGCGCGACGGAAAATATTTGGTCGGATGGGGAATGGCGACCGGAACGTGGAGCGCCGGACAAGCGCCCGCCGCCGCCAAAGTCATTTTGAACGCTGACGGAACGGCGACCGTGCAAACGGCGGCGAGCGATATGGGACCGGGAACTTACACGACGATTGCCTTAATCGCCGCCGACACGCTCGGTTTGCCGATTGAAAAAGTCAATTTTGAACTCGGCAAATCCGAATTTCCCAACGCGCCGGTTCACGGCGGTTCGATTACGACGGCGAGCGTCGGTTCAGCCGTCCAAACGACGTGCCAGAGTCTTTTGATGAAATTGGTCGAAATGGAAAAGAAAAACGCGAATTCGCCATTCAAAAACGCGGCGGAAACCGATTTGATTTTTGAAAACGGCAGAGTCGCGCTTAAGTCGAATCCGAATCAAAAAGTCGCGTTCACGGAAATTTTGAAACGCAATAATCTGGCGAAGCTCGAAGAAACCAAACAAGCGGCGCCGGACAAAGAGCGGCAGAAATATTCGATTTCGTCGCACGGCGCGCAGTTTGTCGAAGTCAGAGTTGACGAAGATTTCGGCACGGTCAAAGTTTCGCGCGTCGTTGAAATGACGGCGAGCGGGCGCATTATGAATCCGACGACGGCGCATTCGCAGGAAATGGGCGGCGTTGTCTGGGGCGTCGGAATGGCTTTGATGGAAGAAACTTTGATTGACCATCGTTACGGGCGAATGATGAATCCGAATCTCGCCGGTTATCACGTTCCGGTCAACGCCGACATTCACGAAGTTGATACGGATTTCGTGCACGAAGAAGACAAAATCGTCAATCCGCTCGGCGTCAAAGGTTTGGGCGAGCTCGGAATGGTCGGCATTCCGGCGGCAATCGCCAATGCCGTTTTTCACGCGACCGGCAAACGCATCAGAAATCTGCCGATCACGCCGGAAAAATTAATTTAGAATTTTAATTGACCCGAAACGCGTCAATCGTTTGCCGCGCACAGCTTTTCGATTGAAAAAGAAAAAGTGAAAGATAAAGGAGAGTTCGCCTAAATAATTAAAGTCGAACTCTTTTTTCTTTGTTGAGACGAACATTTCATTTTTGCCCGCCTGAAACATCCGAAAAATTATTATTGAAAAAAAACTTTGCCATTTTCGTTTCAGTTTGGGAACATACTATATCGAAGATTTTTATCAAACAGCGGCGAGATCGAACGATGATTTTATGCGTTTTGTCATTAACTGCGCTGAAACGGTGCGAGATTGGGAGGAAAAATGTTGGACGAACAGAATAATGATTTTGAAGAATTAACCGCCGAAACTGACGAAAAAATGTCGGCGGACGAAGAGCTTTTGCTTGACGAGCTCGGCATTTACGGCGAATCGCGCCGCCGATTTCTCGGACAAGTTTCCGCCGCCGGAATCGGCGCGCTCGCGTGGCAGATTCTCGCCGAGCAAAATGTTTATGCCGCGTCCGAATTCATCAATGAACCGGCGCAGACTTTTATTGAGAACGCCGTCAAAGTCGCGTTTAAGGTTAACGGCAGCGACAAAAGCGTCAATATTGATTCGCGAATGACGCTGCTCGATGCGTTACGC
>SXVE01000287.1 GCA_005790265.1 Acidobacteriota bacterium
GAAGTGATGCTGATTGACAAACGAAGCGAACGGCACGGCGTGCGGTGTCGGACGCCAGCCGTAAATCATCGCTTCCGGACTGGCGAGCCATTGCAGAATGCCGAAAAATGCCATTGCCGCGCCGGTAATAATGACGGTTAAGACTGTTGTTTGCAGGCGTTTGCGATTATTGACGAAAGTCAGCGCAGCGGCGAAAAAAACCAGATAAACAATTAGTTGAATAATAAAAAGCCGCGTCGAATAAGGATCGAGCGACAGCGAATTGACCGGCGCATCTTTTAGCAGATCGCTGGAAACGTGACTGCGCAAAGGCAAAAGCTGAACGACTCCGATGGCAGTCAAACCGATTAGCGGCGTCAAAATCGTGTCAAAATTCAGTAGAAACTCTTTGGTCAGCAGTGAATTAGTCAGCCACACAATAACGATGAAACCGGCAAGAATCGCCAGCAAACCGAGCGCCCACGCGTCAACCGCGCCGTATGCCGTCAAAGCAAATAACAAAGTAACGCCGAGCAGAATAAAAACCGCTTGACTCAAGCGGGACGGAGAATCGTCAACCGGCGCGTCGTCTAATCCGCCGAACACTCGATTTTTTGAGACAGTCTTTTCCATTATTTTTCGTTAATTTGTTTTCGAGAGGCTGAAGTCATCAAACCAAACTTTTCCGCTGATCGGGCAAATCGGCGATTTGCAATTGTCGCGCACTAATCTGATCGTGACAGCCTCGGCAACCGCGTTGAAAGACACGCTGGCGGCAGTCCAATCCGCCTGCGTTCCGATTGCCGGAGCGGTCGCCAGAATTTTACCGTCCGGCGTATTGAGAATTTCCCAACGCACCGTGGTCGGCGTTTTCAAATCGGATTTATAAAAAAAAGAAAGTTGATATTTTTTTCCCGGTTCGACAATCACAGTTTGCGAAATCTGCCGAAATTCCTTGCCGTTGTCCGAATTGAAAATCAGCAGCAGGCTGCGTTCGCCGCCGCGTTTCTGTTGATTGTCGAGACCGATTTGCGGATGATTTCCGCCGCCGAACTGCCACTCAAAAATTCCGGCTTTTTCCGTTCGCACATCCGTTTCAAAATTTCCGTTAGCGATTTGTTCGATATCGGTTTTTGGTGCGGAATCGACAATCGGCTCACTGAGCTGCCGCGCCGCGCGGTATTTTTTCTCCGCCAAAAGCTGCTGCGAAAGCTGTTCGCCGATTTGTTTGAAATCCGTCTGTTTCGATTCGGCGGAAAGCGAATTCCACACTTCAATCGCTTCATCGAAACGCTTTTGTCCGGCGAGAAATGACGCGAGCGAGGCATTGACCGCCGCCGAATCGCCGACGATTTGTTTGATGCGCCGCGTATCTCCATCAAAAAACTGCCACGCGCTGGAAATCGCCGGATTGATAAAATTCGGATCCGCCTGCGCCGCCTGCCGAATTTCAGCAAATGCCTCATCAATCTTTCCCTGGCGAAGCAGAATATTGCCGAGCGTCCAGCGCACCTGCGCGTAATTCGGGGCGAGTTCGGCGGCGCGGCGCACGGCTTTTTCGCCGCCTTCGGCATCGCCGCTGCGCTCGCGCGCTCTGCCGAGCGCGAGCCACAACACGTAATTATTCGGCGCCAGCGAAGTCGCCCGTTCATACTCGGCGACGGATTTTTCCAAATCTCCCGGCAGAAAAGTTTTTTCGAGCAGAATCGCCGAAGTAAAGTGAGTTTGCGGATCGGACGGCGCCAGATCAACCGCCAAATCCGCGATTTCCTTATACTCGGCGCGAACGACCGCCGCATTGGCAAAGCACCATTTAGCGAAAATGTAACCGCCCGCCAAGCTTAAAAGCATCGCGCCGATTATGCCGATACGTGCCGGAACTGTCTCGATTCTGATTGATTTAAGAGACATAATTTAGATTATTCTCAACAAAAAAGCGCGTTTAATTTTTGTGACTTGGGAAACTGTTGCGCTGCTGATTGCGCAACGATTGATTATTTTATTTATTCAAAATCAACCGGCTCGATTTTCAACTGCGCGCGTTTGAGTTCGACATCGTTGTCGCGGCACAGTTTTCTGACTTCCGCGAGACGCTGCGGCGACACGCGACGAAAAGAAATTAAAATCTCCTGAATTTGTTTTTCGCGGCAAACTTCGGGCAGCGAACCGTTTCCGCCGAAAACTTTCAATCCGTGAATCACTTTGTCGGCTTTCAGCGGATCGTCGTCAACAAAACCGACTGCCTGGTAATTCCATTCGGGATTATTTTTCAATTCGCGCAAAACCATTTCGCCGCCGTCGCCCGCGCCGTAAATTAAAATCCGGCGTCCGTCCGCCGAGAGCGGCATCGGCAGAAACTGCCGGATCAAACGAAAAGCCATTCGGCTGCTGACCAATCCAAAAAGCAAAATCACGCCGTCAACAATGAAAATCGCGCGCGAAAAATTCTGAAACCGGTACAAAAGCAAAATTGCCAGCACGCTCAACACGGAACCGAGCACGACGCCTTTTGTAAAAGTTAAGAAATCGCCGATGCTCGTGTATCGCCAAATGCCGCGATACACGCCGACGACAAGAAACGAGCCGAGCTTGACGATTATTAAAACAGGCAGACTTTTTAAGAACAATTCCCAATTGGCGCTTTGTTCGAGCGATCCGGCGGTCAATAAAACATACGCCGCGTAATACGCAAGAGTTATCAGAAGCGCATCGAGAAACACTTCAAAGATGCGTCTTTTATAAGAAATATTGATTAAAAATCCGAAGACGGCGTTGTTTTTCTGCGCCAGTTCCGCTTCCTGTTCTTCGTAAACCTTTACTTTAGAAAGGTAAACGCCGACAATCGTCAGCCCGATGACGAATAACACAATCAGCGCGACGCTTTGCGTGACATCGAGCCGGTTAACCATCAGCGACAAACCGCCGGCGACAATCGCGAAACCGTAAAGCATTAAAACCGCGCCGCGTTCGGTCAGCCCAAGCGCAACCAACCGGTGCGAAGTATGATCGCGCCCGCCTTGCGAAGCTTTCCTGCCCCACATTTTGCGCAAAACGGTAACGAAGGTCGTGTCGAATATCGGAACAAACAAGATCAAAACCGGCACGGCGAGAATTGAAAAAATTCCGCGCGATTTTCCTCCGGTTTCACTGAGCAGAACCGAACTGGAAAGCAGAAATCCGACGAACATCGAACCGCAGTCGCCCATAAAAATCGAAGCCGGATTAAAATTAAAAGCGAGAAATCCGACGAGCGCGCCGATAAAAGTTGCGATAAAAATCAGCTCGGAATTTTGATTGTTGACGCCGAAAACGAGCGCGAGCGAAAAAGCCGCAATCGCCGCAATGCCCGCCGCCAATCCGTCCATATTATCAAGCAGATTGATTGCATTGGTAATGCCGATCAGCCAGAAAACCGTCAGCCAAATATCTACGACTTGATAGCCGGTCAGCGGCAGGTAATACCCGAAACCGATAACAATTACCGCTCCGATAAGCTGACCCATCAACTTTTGATAAGGCTTGATGTTGAGAACATCGTCAACGAAACCGACGAGAAACAGAAACGCGCTGCCGCACATAATCACGATTGATTCCGTCGTTTTCGGCACAAACAACAGATACATCAAAACCGTAGTCAGAAAAATCGCCACGCCGCCGTACATCGCCGTCGGCTGTTTATGCCAGCGATCTGATTTCGGAGCGGCGACGTAGCCGAATTTACGCGCCGTCTCGCGCACGCCGTAGGTCAGCAGAACAGCCGAAAAAAAACTGATTATTGTTACTAAATAAGGATTAGCTGGTAGATAAAACATAATCTGTCGCTTACGCGCGGCAATAATTTTGCTTAACAAAAATCAACGACCGTGCGCTACTGTTTCGCAAACCTGTTGAATAAATTTTCCATATCGCTGACTAATCTTTCTTTGCCGTATGTTGACCAGACGAATTTTCTGCCGCTGAGCGTCAAAGTTTTCTGTAATGTTTCACTTTTTGCCAGATAAATCAAGCCATTATAAAAATTCTCGGCGCTGGCATCATCTATCTTGATGCCGCGTTCGCAAACGTCGAAACCGTCGAGAGCGCAGTCAATTTCGCCGACCAAATCGCATACGCCGCCGACGTTGGTGGAAATAATCGGAATGCCGCTCGCCATCGCCTCGATCAAAGAAAGCGGCGTTCCTTCGTTGAGCGAACAGAGCGCGACGAGGTCCAATCCCGCGTAAACGGTTTCGACGTTCGGCTGGTTTCCGATAAATTGTACGGCGTCGTTCAAATTCAGTGCTTGCGCTTCACTTTCGAGCGCGCTGCGCAAGTTGCCGTCGCCGACGATTAAAAACCTTAGATTCGGCGAATCGTGATTTTTACGACTTTGGTAAATCGCGGC